>NZ_JASPBG010000023.1:0-12019 GCF_030228125.1 Corynebacterium sp. UMB10119B | reverse complement strand
TCCTCCAACTGGGCTCGAACCAGTGACCCTTCGATTAACAGTCGAATGCTCTGCCAACTGAGCTATGGAGGAATACGTGCTTAAAGCAACGAGCAATACTTTAACCCGGATGTTGGGATTTGAAAAATCGCCAGTTCAAGGCATGTTTCGTGGACATGAACAGTGGGCGGTTGTAGGGTGGTCGCTATGAAACACTCACTGCTTGCACTCACTGTAGCTTCGGCTGTGTCCGTGACGGCCGTCCAGGCGCCTGTCGCGTGGTCGGAGGAGACGCAGCAGGCCGCGCCGGACAAGGCCAACAGCTCCGGGAGCTCCGACGGCGAGGAACTGAGCCCGGCTGCGATTGCGGGGATCACGCTTGGTGTGCTGGCCGCGGTTGGTGCGGGCGCTGCGTTCGCGGCGTCGCAGGGCATGATTCCGAACGTGGACCCGAAGATGGTTGCTGGGTTGACGGGGTTGTCCTCGACGGTGCCGGGGTTGGCGGCGTTGGGGTTCGGAGGGGCGTCGATAAATAGGTGCTCGCCGCAGGCTTTTGATGCGGTGATGCCGGGCTGGCCAGGCGTGACCGGGACGACTGTGCTGTACTGCGAGGGTCAGTGGGCCGTGGCGGGGCAGAAGCAGTCGGATTGGATTGTGCCGTTTGAGCGCAAGGGGGATCGCTGGGTGGCGCTGCTGCCGGATGGGACGTCGAAGCGCGGGCTGAACTCCGCGTGCTACAACGGTGACGCGCTGCGAGGCCGCGGTGCGCCACAGCAGTTTGTTGACAAGATCCGGGTCTGTGCCCCCGATGAGATCGGGCGGTAACGTGCCGCTGTAGTCTTGCAGCGTGGAAAAAAGAGGATTTCGAGTAGGCGCGCTGGTGCTTACTGCGCTGGTGATTGCGCTGGTCACCGCGTTTGCGGTGTTGAAGTTTGTGGTCCCGAACGGCCTGCAGGTCGGTCGGGAGGAGATCAGTGAGGCGTCGATAGGGGCGTCGTTTAGGCAGGTGGGGGAGCTCTCGGTTGAGGAGTATGCGTACTCGAACGTGGGCAACTACGACAATAAGGGGCTTGAGCTCGCGGGTGTGAAAGTGCCGCTGACCGGGCGCAACTTCTTGCTGAGCTACAGTGGGACCGTCAAGGCGGGCATCGCGGACGTCGAGGCGATCGGCGTCAACATTGACGACGCCGCCCAGACCATCACGGTGCGAGTCCCAGAGGTGAACGTGACCTCCTCGGAGATCGACGATAAGAGCGTGCAGGTGTATAAGCAGTCGATGAACCCGATCAACCAGGTCAAGGTGGAGGACGTCACCGGCTTCCTCGCCGAGGAGAAGACGCGTGCGGCGGATCGCGCGGTTAAGGAGGGGCTGCTGGATCGTGCGCACACACGCGTGGAGGAACTCATGACATCGCACGCGGAGGCGCTCAAGCAGGGCACCGCGATGCAGGACTACGAAGTGCACGTCGAGTGGGGGCGCAAGTAGCTATCATGTGGGCATGATTTTAGAAGAGCACCTTGCATCCTGGCCGGTGAAGCACTGCGCGGCGGCGCTCGTCGGTACGCATGGGGAAACCTACGGGGACCAGCACCGTGTGTTTGAGCTGGCGAGCGTGACCAAGCTGCTCGCCGCGTACGGGGTGCTGCTGGCGGTGGAGGAGGGAGCCTTCGAGCTGGACACCCCGTGCGGGCCGGAAGGCTCCACGGCGCGGCACCTGCTGGCGCACGCCAGCGGCGTCGGTTTTGATAGCAGGCGCCCGCAGAAGCCAGTCGGGGAGCGGCGGATTTACTCCTCGGCGGGCTACGAGATCCTCGCGGACTTTGTGGAGGAAACCACCGGCATCGCGTTTCCGGAGTACCTGCGCGAGGGAGTCTTTGCGCCGCTCGGGATGGAGACGGCAGTGTTGGAAGGCTCCGCGGGCCACGGGGCGCGCGCGAGCGTCGCAGACTTGAGCAAGTTCGCCGCGGAACTGCTGCAGCCCACACTGCTGCACCCGGACACCGTCGCGGAGGCGTTCCGCAACCAGTTCGGGGATTTGCGTGGGGTAGTGCCCGGCTACGGGATGCAAAAGCCATGCCCGTGGGGCCTCGGATTTGAGATTAAGGGGGAGAAGTCCCCCCATTGGACGGGGGACACCATGCCGGCCGACACGGTGGGGCATTTCGGTATGGCGGGGACCTATCTGTGGGTTGCGCAGGGCCAAGCCATGGTCGCGCTCACTGACGAGCAGTTCGGGGAGTGGGCGAAGCCCTTGTGGCAGGAAACGAACACTGCCATCTGGAACGCCCTGCTTTAGACTCGGGGGCATGCACGATACACACACGCCACCCCCGGAAGCAGGCCACCGCCTGCCGCCTGGCCAGGTTTGGCCCCTCATGCTTGCCCTGTTAACCGCCGTCTTCGCGTTCCAGCTGAACGCGTCCATGCTGGCGCCCGCGCTGGCGACGATGGAGCGTGAACTCGACGCCACCACTTCCCAGATCGGGTTGACGCAGACCGCGTTCTTTACCGCTGCGGCCCTGTTTTCCCTGTTTATGCCGCGGTGGGGAGATTTGATTGGGCGTCGAAAAGTGCTGGTGGGCATGATGGTGGTCACCGCGATTGGCTCGGTGGTTGCGGCGCTGGCGGCGAATGTCACCATGCTGTTCATCGGGCGCGTCATTCAGGGCGTGTCGGGGCCGACGGTCGCGCTGACGTCCGTGATGCTGCGCCAGGAGGTGCGCGAAGAGAAGCAGTTCGCGCTGCTGATTGGCATCTTGACCTCGATTAACGGTGGTATCGCGGGTATCGACGCCATCATGGGCGGCTGGCTCACTGCTGCCTTCGGCTTCCGCTCCCTGTTCTGGGTGATCGGCGTCTTTGCTGTCGTGGCGGTGTTCGCCGTGCACTTCGGCGTGCGTGAGACGAAGTCCGACGCCGGCTACGCCATGGACTGGAAGGGCGTGGTCCCGCTGGTCGTGGCCGTCGGCGCGATCCTGACCGCGCTGAACGAGGCCGGTGCGTTGGCTGCCGCGAACTGGTTCATGGTTATTGTTCTGCTCGCGGTCGGCGCGGTGGCGCTGGTGGTGTTCTGGCGCATCGAGTCCTCCACGGAGCACCCGCTGGTTGCCCCGCATCTGCTCAAGGAGCGGCGCACGTGGGCGCTCTTGACGACGACCACCCTGACCATGACCGGCATTTTCGCCGTGATGAACGGCCTGGTCCCGAACCTTGCTCAGGACGAAACGTTTGGTCCGGGGATGTCGGCGGGCGTGGTGTCCTGGTGGACGCTGACCCCGTACGCGCTGGCTGGTCTGGTGTTTGGTCCGATCGCCGGGTTCTGTGCCGGGCGGGTGGGCTACAAGCTCATGCTGCAGATCGGTATCGCCGGCGCGTTCCTGTCGGTGGTCTTCGGCACGTTCGTGGTGTCCAACCCGACGAAGGGCCTGCTGTTGGCGCTGTCGGTTGCCGCTGGTGTGACCTACGCGGGTATCGCGAATATCATGCTCGGGTCGCTGCACGTGGTGCTGGCGCCGAAGACGAACCAGGGCTACCTGCCTGGCCTGAACGCGGGCGCGTTTAACCTGGGCGCCGGTATCTCCTTCACCGTGATCTTCGCGGTGGTGGCCACGTTCGCCGACCAGAACGGCGGCTACCGCGCCGGCATGATCGCGGGCGCAGTCCTGCTCATCGGCGCGTTCTGTACGTCGTTCCTCATCCCGCGCCCCGAATCGCTTCCGGACACGATCGCCGCAGAAGACGCGGCACGAAAGAAGGTGCAGTAAATGACAACCAAGATCATCCTCGACTGCGACCCAGGCCACGACGACGCCGTGGCCATCCTGCTCGCAGCCGGAAACCCAAACATTGAACTCCTAGGCGTGACCACCGTCGGTGGCAACCACACGCTGGAGAAGGTGACGCGTAATGCGGCGCAGGTGCTGACCGTGGCAAAGCTCACGGACGTTCCGCTGTACGCGGGTGCGACCCGGCCGATCCTGCGCGAGGTGGAAACCGCCGAGGGCATTCATGGCGACACCGGCATGGAAATCCACGGCTTCGAGCTTCCCGAGTCGGCGCTGTCGGTGCAGGAGACGCACGGTGTGCAGTTCATCATCGACACGATCATGAGCGAGCCCGCCGGGACCGTCACCCTGGTACCTACAGGCCCGTTGACTAACATCGCGCTTGCAGCCCGGCTGGAGCCGCGCATCGTCGAGCGCGTCAAGGAGGTCGTCCTGATGGGTGGGGCGTATGGCACCGGCAACTGGACGCCAAGCGCGGAGTTCAACATCATCGTCGACCCTGAAGCCGCCCATATCGTCTTCAACGAGAAGTGGCCCGTCGTCATGGTTGGCCTTGATCTGACGCACCAGGCACTGGCGACGAAAGAGGTCGAGGAGCAGTTCGCTGCGCTGGGCACGAATGTTGGCGACTTCGTCGTGGGGCTCTTCGGTGCGTTCCGGAAGAATTACCAGGACGCCCAGGGCTTTGATGACCCGCCAGTCCACGACCCGTGCTGCGTCGCCTACCTCATCGACCCAACTGTGGTGGAGACGGTCAAGGTACCGGTGGACGTCGAGACGCAGGGCCTGCTCACCACCGGCCGCACCGTGGCGGACTTCCGTAGCCCCGCGCCCGCCGACTGCCACACCTCCGTGGCCACGAAGCTCGACGCCGAGCGGTTCTGGGCCATGGTGCTCGACGCTGTCAAGGCACTGGGGTAGCAGCCAGGTAGCTCCTGACCCTCAAGTAGAGCTTCAGTAAACAGGGGGATCAACCAGTTGTTGAGGGTTGCCCGGTGTGTCTCGTGTCATGCAAAGTGATGCGAGAGGCCGTTGGGGAAGACGAACCTCGTCTCGCACGAAGATGCGCCCGCCTAGTCAGCGGGCGCGGAACCGGCTAGTCACCGGGCGCGTGCGCCGCACTGTCACACACAGAAGGGTCCCCACAAATGACAACAACTCTCGTTGCCCCGCGTACGTGGCGCTCTGTCTGCGCCGCGCCGACGACCTCCGTCATGAGCATCCAGGACATGCCCGCCGCAGCGCGTATGCGCGTCGAAGAGCTCCTGCTCCTGCTCCCGGACGCGCCAGTCAACCAGGAAGCGCTCTGGGACGACGCCTGGTTCACCCGCTGGCGCCGGGACAGTACTGGCACCTACCAGTGCCGCGAAACCTTCCGCGCGACCCCGGACGTCACGCGCAGCTTCGCGGACGCGCTCGCGGCGCTAGCCGCCGAATACGGCTTCAGCGCCAGCGTCGAAGCGGCAGGATAGGGCTAGCTGTACGCGCCGTCGCCGAAAGGATCGGTGATGACGTCCACAAGCTGGGCAACGGAATCGATCACCTTCGTTGGCCGGTACGGGTAGCGGGCGATCTCGGCGTCATCCGAAATTCCCGTGCGCACCAGCAGTGTGCGCATGCCGGCCTCCAGGCCGGACTTCACGTCCGTATCCATCCGGTCACCAATCATGACCGTGTGCTCCGAGTGCGCGCCGATATTGTTCAGCGCCGAGCGCATCATCACCGGATTCGGCTTGCCCACGTAGTACGGCTCCATCCCAGTCACCGACGTAATCATCGCAGCCACCGCGCCCGTCGCCGGGAGAATGCCGTTCGGGCCGGGGCCCGTCAGATCTGGGTTAGTACCGATGAACCGCGCACCCTTCAAAATCAGGTTGCAGGCCGTCGTGATCGCCTCAAACGAATAGGTGCGCGTCTCACCCAGCACCACAAAGTCCGGATCCTGGTCCGTCAGGATCCACCCGGCCTCGTGCAGTGCCGTGGTCATCCCGGCCTCGCCAATCACGTATGCCGAGCCCTCGCCGACCTGCTGCGACAGGAAGGTTGCCGTGGCAGTCGCGGACGTCCAAATCCGCTCCGGCTCAATCTGCAAGCCCATCCGGACCAGCTTCGCCGAGAGGTCCCGCGGGGTTTGCATCGAATTGTTCGTCAGCACCATAAACGGAATCGATTCATCGTGCAGGCGCTGAATGAAGGCGTCCGCGCCGGGAATCATCTGCCCTTCCTTGTGCAGCACGCCGTCCATGTCGGTGAGATAGGAAATAGTCACGCTACGCTCCTTTGTAGTCCTCGTGCCCTTCAATGTAGGCGCTGAGCTCACCCAGCGTCGAGTGCTGCCGGTAGGTTTCCTCGTCAATCGGCACGCCAAGCTCTTGCTCGATGCGCACCGCAAGCTCAATACGATCTAACGACGCCACCCCGGCCCCATCCAGCGTGGTCTCCCGATCCAGGCCTTCAGTGTCCTCGCCGGTCACGCGCTCAATGAGGCGCGTGAGCTGAGCGAACGCGGAGGCATCCTCGGTGCTCGTGGTGGGGTCGGAGGGGGCGTCGTCAAGCTTGAGGGCGCTTAAGTCTAAGCGTTGTGAGAGTTCCATACCCACATAATAAGGTGGAGGCATGTTGCAATCAGTTGCCTACCTCCGATCGCTGACGCCGAAAGCGCGCCGGCAGCTCGTGGAAACCCGCGAACTGCTGCACACCGGCGACGGCGAATACGGGCTCAAGCCCGACCGCGAGGGCGTCCTTGAAGTCGACGCCGGGGGAGAGCGCATCAACATCCACTGGTACGAACTCGGCCCCGAGGACCCCGACGCCGTCACCGTCGTCTACGTCCACGGCTTCAACATCGCCGCCGAAGAATTCTTCCTGCAAACCGAAGACGTCGCAGGCCACGGGGTGCGCCAACTGCTGCTTGACCTGCGCGGGCACGGGCAGACCGGCAAAGTCGCCCCCGAACTCTTAACTATCGACGCCGCCGCCGACGACGTCGCCACCGTCATGCGCGAACGCAACGTGCGCGGACCCGCCATCGTGGTCGGGCACTCGCTCGGCGGCCCGATTTCGCTTTCGATGATGCGGCGCTACCACCACGAATTCAACCTCGCGGGCTCGGTGCAGATCTCCAGCGCGGTCGAACCCTTCACCGTCCAAGGCCTGCCGCAGATCCTGGCCGGGCCGATCGGGCGCTTCATCGAAGGCATCGTCGCCGTGACCCCGCACTTCGCGGAAGGCGTGCGGCAAGTCGTCACCGACATGCTCACCCCGATCCTCGCGCTCGGGTTCTACTTCCGGCCTATGAGCTACCAGCTGGTGCAGTTCCACGCCGCCATGATCCGCGAAACCCCGCTGGAAACCTACGCAGGCTACTTCGAGGACCTGCTGCACCACTCGGAACTCGACGCCGGCGAGGTGCTCAGCACCATCCCCGGCTACATCCTCGTCGGCGACCACGACGCCGTCACCCCAGTGTCCCAGAGCGCGAAACTCCACGAGATCTGGCCGCACGCCTACATGCAGGTGCTGCCCGAAAGCGGCCACATGCCGCCTCTCGACGCCCCTGGCGCCGTCAGCACCGCCATCAACCGACTCATCCAACGCATTACCGAAGACGTGAAGTAACCCATGAATTACAAATTGCTCGCCGTCACCACCGCCGCAACCTGCGCCATCGCGTGCGCCCCGCACGCGGTGGCTGCTGATGTGAAGGACGCTGACCGCTACCAGCCGAGCTTCCAAACTGAGCCCCGTTACGTACCGCTGGTCCCAGGTCAGCTCTACACAGAGAGCACCCGATTCACCCCGACCGGGGCGCCGGAGGGGACAACGTTCTGGGTCGCTGGCGGGGGTGAAACGCAAGGGGTGCCCATCGTCGCCACGATCGAAAACGACACGACTCTTGTCGTGCGCCTCCAGTTCTTCAACTGCGACCAAGTCGAAGCCGGGCAGCTCTACGCACCGAGTTGTACCACCGTCCAGCGCGGCGAAAACACCCGCAAACTCGACATCGGTGTGAAATACCCAGACGGGACTACGGAGTACATCAGCGTGCCGGTCTCGCTCGTTGCCGACCAGCGCCTGATCTACGAACCCGTCTACAAACCAGTCGAGGTCGCCCACGGCACATCATTCACAGTCACGCCGTTCAACCTTCGCGATCGCGTCGAGCTCCCAACCGACGCGAAGTTCGAGCTCATCGACCCACCTACCGGGTGGGACCTCTCCATCGACCCCGTCACCGGCACCGTCAGCGGCACCGCTACCGACGCCGCCCGCACCCCCTCGACCGTCGAGGTCCGCGCCACATTCGAAGACGGCACCTCCCGCACCGCTGGCCTCCAACTCAGGCACGATGGCCCTAACCCGGCCCCGCCGCAGAAACCACAAACACCCCCAGCGGACTCGAACGGCTCCTCGGGTTCGAGGGCGCTCGTCATCACGCTAGGGGTGCTGTCAACGCTCGCGGTGGTCGGGGCGCTGTTCGCAGCGTTGGCGCCGAACATTCCGGCGCTCGCCCCGTACCTGCCGCGCTAGCCCTTAGGCTTCGGTTGGGTCGTCGATCTTCAGGTCCTTCGCGGCCTGCGCGGCAACATCCATCTCGATCTTGCCCTCGTTCGCCAGGCCCATCAGCGCCGCAACCACCATCGACTCGGCGTCAATATTGAAGTAGCGGCGTGCCGACTCACGCGTATCCGAGAAACCGAACCCATCCGCACCAAGCACCAAGTACTGGCCCGGCACGTACGGGCGGATCTGCTCTTGCAGGTCCGTGGCGAAGTCGGACGTCGCAACGTACGGGCCCTCCGTCTGCTTCAGCTGACGGGTGACGAACGCCTCGCCGACGTCCTCACCCGGGTGCAGCAGCTGCTCGTTGGCCACACGCGCACCGTCGCGCGCGCACTCCACCCAGGAGGTCACCGAGTACACCGAGGCGCCCACGTTGTAGTTCTCCTGCAGGATCTTCTGCGCGCGAAGCGCCTGCTGCATACCAATGCCGGAAGCAAGCAGCGACACGTTGTGCTCGTGCTTCTCGCCCTCGTCGAACAGGTAGATGCCCTTGTGCAGGCCCTCAACGTCGAGGTTCTCCGGGCGCGCCGGCTGGTGCGTCGGCTCGTTGTAGACGGTGATGTAGTACATCACGTCCTCGCCGTGGCCGTCGCCGTACATACGCTCGATGCCCTTGGAAATCAGGTACGGCATCTCGTACGCAAAGGCAGGATCGTAGGTGACCACCGCCGGATTTGTCGACGCCAAAATCGGCGAATGACCATCCATATGCTGCAAGCCCTCACCAAACAGGGTGGTGCGGCCAGCAGTCGCGCCGATGATGAAACCGCGCGCCATCTGGTCGCCAGCGGCCCAGAAGTTGTCGCCCGTGCGCTGGAAACCGAACATCGAGTAGAAGATGTACATCGGGATCATCGGCTCGCCGTGCGTCGCATAGGACGTACCGGCCGCGATGAAGGACGCCGAGGAACCGTCCTCGTTGATGCCCTCGTGCAGGAGCTGGCCGTCCGTCGCCTCACGGTAAGACAGCTGCAAGTCGTGGTCCACTGGGACGTAGTTCTGGCCCTGCGGGTTGTAAATCTTCAGGGTAGGGAACCAGGAGTCCAGGCCGAACGTGCGCGCCTCATCCGGAATGATCGGCACCACTCGCTTCCCGATCTCCTTATCACGCATCAACGCCTTAAAGGTACGCACCAGCGCCATCGTCGTGGCAACTTCCTGCTTACCCGAGTCCTTGAACATGGCCTTGTAGGCCTTCTCGAAGTCCTGCTGCTGCTCCAGCGGCGTGAACTTCACACGACGCTCCGGCAGGTACCCGCCGAGCTCCTCGCGGCGCTCCTTCAAGTACTTGATCTCCGGAGCGTCCTCGCCCGGGTGGTAGTACGGCGGCAGGTACGGATCCTTCTCCAGCTCCTCGTCGCTGATCGGCACGCCCTGCTTGTCGCGGAAGCGCTTCAGGTCCTCCAGCGTGAGGTTCTTCATCTGGTGCGTCGCGTTACGACCCTCAAAGTTGTGGCCCAGGCCGTAGCCCTTAATCGTGTGCGCCAAAATGACCGTCGGCTTGCCCTTGGTCTCCAGCGCACGCTTGTACGCCGCATAGATCTTGCGGTAGTCGTGGCCGCCGCGGCGCAGCGCCCAGATCTCCTCATCCGACATGTCCTCGACCAGCTTCAGCGTCCGCTCGTCGCGGCCGAAGAAGTGCTCGCGCACAAACGCGCCATCATTGGCCTTAAACGTCTGGTAATCACCATCCGGAGTGGTATTCATGACGTGGACCAGCGCACCGTCCTTGTCCTTCTCCAGCAGCTCATCCCACTCGCGGCCCCACACAACCTTGATCACATTCCAGCCAGCGCCAATGAAGAAGGCCTCCAGCTCCTGGATGATCTGGCCGTTGCCGCGGACGGGGCCGTCGAGACGCTGCAAGTTGCAGTTGACCACGAAGGTCAAGTTATCCAGGCCGTACAGCGACGCCATGTGCAGTAGACCGCGCGACTCCGGCTCGTCCATCTCGCCGTCGCCGAGGAACGCCCACACGTGCTGCTGATCCGTGTCCTTAATACCGCGATCCTGCAAGTACTTGTTAAAGCGAGCCTGGTAAATGGCGTTCATTGGGCCCAAGCCCATCGACACCGTCGGGAACTCCCAGAAGTCCTTCATACCGTGTGGGTGCGGGTACGACGGCAGACCACCCTGCGGACGCGAATGCTCCTGACGGAAACCATCCAGATCATCCTCAGTCAGACGACCCTCCAGGAACGCACGCGCGTACATGCCCGGGGAAGCATGACCCTGGTAGAAAATCTGGTCGCCGCCCTGCTCAGCGTCCTTGCCGTGGAAGAAGTGATTAAAACCAACCTCATACAACGCCGCCGCCGACGCATACGAGGAAATATGGCCGCCAACCTTCACACCCGGACGCTGCGCGCGGTGCACCATGATCGCCGCGTTCCAACGCATCCAACGGCGGTAGCGCTTCTCAATCTGCTCATCACCAGGGAACTCCGGCTCCATCTTCGTCGGAATCGTATTCACGAAATCCGTCGACGACAACGCAGGCAAATCCACCCGCTTCGCCGACGCCCGCTCCAACAGGCGCAGCATCAAAAATCGAGCACGCTCCGGCGTGGACTGGTCCAGAATCCCATCAAACGAGTCAATCCATTCTTGGGTCTCTTCCGGGTCCGTATCATGCAGATACGAAGCGACACCCTCGCGGATCAACGGGATGTTGGAGTCATTATTGTGTTCAGCCAAGGAACGTCCTCCTAACGTTTCGGGCCTGCAACCAGCGAGGCACAGGCGGGAATGAAAACCTGCAAAACAGGATACGTGGTTTCAGCCAATTGCGTTGAACGTCACAAAACTCGAGGGCCCCCGGAGGCCGTCGCATATTTGTCCGGTAATGTGTAACCCGCAGATGTAAACTAAACGGCATATTTGCATACAACACTCATCTCATTGGGAGGAATAAGAACGTTGGGCGCCAACGGTGTCGATACATACGCTGACCGACTAGGGGTCAATCAAGGCGAAATCGTCCAAGAAATCGGTTGGGACGACGACGCCGACGCAACCATCTCCGAAGCGATCGAAGACCGCATCGGCGACCAACTCCTCGACGAAGACGCACAAGACCTCTGCGACATGATCCTGCTCTGGTACCGCGAAGACGACGGCGACCTTGTCGACGTCCTCGTCGACTGCTCCCGCAACCTCGACGACAACGCCCGCATCTGGCTCATGACCCCAGGCGCCTCCAAGCCCGGCGGCGTACAACCCGGCGTCATCTCCGAATCCGCCCAACTCGCCGGCCTGGTCCAAACCACCGCCGACCGCTTCGGCGAATGGCAAGGCTCCTGCCTCCGCTCCGCAGGTGTACCAAAATAGGCGTTTACCTGCCCGTTTGTTGTTAATTTTGCGATCGGTAGAAGCTTTGTTAAAGTCTCTACCCAGCGCGCCGTTAGCTCAGCTGGAAGAGCAACTGGTTTACACCCAGTAGGTCGGCGGTTCGAGCCCGTCATGGCGCACCAGGCCAGAGGCCCTTTCCGAGGAATCGGGGAGGGTCTTTTTTACGTCGCCACGACATTTCTTTTGGGCTGGCGTGTTGGGCTGGCGCACCAAATTCGAGGTTTTTCGTTTGGAGGGCTTGCGTTTCCCCAGGTCGTTGTTGTGGCTTAAGGGACATTTTGTGTGTTTTTACGGCGTGTCGCGATAAGGGACATTTTGTGTGTGTTTAGCTGCGTCCAGC
>NZ_JASPBG010000022.1:0-15527 GCF_030228125.1 Corynebacterium sp. UMB10119B | reverse complement strand
CACCCCATCTAGATCAGCCCCTTGAGCGTGCTCATGGCGGTGGCGATTTGGGCGTCGAGGGCGTCGATGTCGGCGAGGATGTCTTTCGGGTCGCGGGTTTCCTCGGTTTCGAAGACGATTTCTTTGTACCGGTTCATCGACAAGTCGTAGTCCGCCTCGCGGATCTCGTCGACGGGTACGGTAAACGACGCTTCGGTACGCGCACGGTCTTGTTCGGCGGCCTGGTTGTGGAAGCGCGCCACAACGTCGGGCAGGTTGTTGAGGCGCAGCTGGTCGTCGTCAAGTGGAGTAGCGGGCCAGGGGCCGAGCAGTTCCTCGGCGAGCAGTGGGGTGCGTTTGTCGTCGAGGGAGCGGCCGTCGGCGGTGATGTCGTAGAACCAGATGTGCTCATTTTGGCCCGGCGAGTCGGTGCGGGTGAAGCACACGATGGCGGTGGACACGCCGGTGTACGGCTTAAACGCGCCGGAGGGCAGTTTGATGATGCCGTCGATTTTCTGGTTGTCCACAAGCTCTTTGCGCAGCGTTTTGTGCGCGCGCGTCGAGCCGAACAGCACACCCTCCGGCACAACGACAGCCGCCCTGCCGCCCAGCTTCAGCAAGGTCAAAAACCTCGCGATGAACAGCAGCTCCGTCTTCTTCGTCTTTATCGACGCCAACTCCGGATCCAAAATGTCCTGGTTAATCGAGCCCGCAAACGGTGGGTTCGCCAGCAGCACATCGAACGCTTCAAGCCGCTCTGGCGCCAGCTCCTGCAGGGAGTCAAGGTAGGAGATGTTCGGGTCGCTAAAGCCGTGCATGACCATGTTCATCGCGGCGATGCGCACCATGGTGGAATCGAAATCGAATCCGGTCAGGCCGCAGGCGAGGTACTGCTCGCGCTGCAGTTTGGTGGCGTTTTTGAAATCATCACGCAGGTATTCGCTGGTGGCGGCGAGGAAGCCTGCGGTGCCGCAGGCTGGGTCGATGAGCCGGTCGGTGATTGTCGGCTCAGTCAGCGCCACGATCAGTTCGATGATGTGGCTTGGTGTCCTGAACTGTCCGTTCGTGCCGGCGGTGGCCAGTTTGGACAACATGTACTCGTACAAGTCGCCCGTCATGTCCTTATTGGAGAATTCCAGCTTTGCGATCATCGTCGCCACTGTTGTCAGTGTTGCCGGGTTCGGGATCAGGAACGCCGCGTCTTTCATGTGGGTGACAAACCCGCTGTCACGTGCGGCGCCGAGTTGTTTGATGTAGTCGAACCCCTCGCGGAAGGCGGCGAAGCGTGCCTCGGGTGAGTCGACGGCCAACAACTTGGAAAAGCGCAGGTGGTCGTGGGTGGCGTCGTAAAATATTTGGGTGTCATCCGGCTGCGCACCCAGTGTGTTGGCGAGGAACTCGGCTTGTGCTTGGCGCTCGTCGAGTTGGCGCATGAAGAGCAGGTAGGTGAACTGTTCGATGACGGTGATCGGGTTGGAGATGCCGCCGGACCAAAAAGCGTCCCAAATGCGGTCTACCTGGGACTTTAGTGCGCCTGTAATCATGGCGTCATTCTAACAACCGTGCGGGACAGAAGAGAACGGTGTCCTGGTACTCTGCCGTGTATTTCCTGCGTTGTTGGCTCCCGAATGACCACGCTCGAACGGACGCATCATGGGTGTCCGCTAAACGAGGGTGACCCCAGTAAGTTTTGGTTCGCAAGATTTGTTCCAGACGGCGCGATCCACAATTCTTCGTTATTCCCGACATTCCTTGATGGACACGTACCCTTCCCGTTCGTCCCCGGGAAGGCATAGTGGCTGCTTTCCGAAATTCTCTCTTCGCTCATTGATGGAAAAAACAAATTGCGAAAACCGGGGAATGATCTGCGTCGATGGGAATGAATCTCTCAAGGCGTACGTGATATCCCAGCCCGCGTCATACCATTGAAATCTATCGAATTGGTCTTTCCAGCGCGGGCGCTGATGAAAGCTATCGGGTTTCTCGAGAAAATTATCCTGAAATTCCCTCGTCCACTCAAGGATTTCGTTTCCTAAAGCTGGCTTAATCCCTATCTCCTCAGGAAGATAGAACCCTAGGTTTTTAGGCTCAGAGACTACTAGTTCTTTAGACGGCCATAACGAGCTTGGATGACCATATTCTGGGCGAAGGAGAATTTTCCGAGAGGGCATAAACTACAGTATCCCAGCTTTACCGCCAGAGAAGCGGAAGATTTTTGATATACCCTGCCCCGATCGGTCTAGCGCGGGTTTATCCGGTGAGCAGCACCCCAAGTGCCGCGAGCGCCGCCAGGACGCACGGCACAACCTCCGCCTTGCCGATGTCCTTGGCAGTCCACCGCTTTCCGCGACGCGCGCTGAGCGGGAAGTACACCGCGCGAGCCAGCGCCAGCACTAGTACCGCAACCATCCACCAACCGAACCCAACAAGGACGGTATATACGACCATCACCACGATTGCCACCACGTGGTAGCCGATACTGAACGCCAACATGGCGCTGCTGCCGCGGTCACGCACCATTGTCTTGACCAGCGGCACCGTCCCGGTGAAGTAGAGCGCCAAAAACGTCGTCGCGACAATCGCCGGGCTGGACCAGCCAGTCGGCAACCCGGCTAGGTGCGCGATCACCGCGACCAGTAGTGCGGAGGCGACCGTCGTCGCTGAGCCACTGGCCAGCGAGCGCGGCCTGCGTTGCAGCGTTTCCCACACCGCGATGCCCACCAGCGGGGCGTAGCACCACGCCCACCTGAGCACTGAGTGGTCCTGCATGACCACGATCGCTACCGCGACCAGGGAGATTGCTCCGTAGGTGAGTACCGGCGGCATGTACTGGCGACGCCGCTCCACCGTGCGCGCCCGCGCTGCCTGCCCAAATGCGAAGAACGCGCAATATCCAATTAACCACGCAATCAACAACCACACGATCGCGGCCGGGAAGCGCTCGGTGCCGAACGCGACGCCGAGGGTCCCCACAATGGCGGGGGTGAGTGCCATCGCCCACGCGCCGTGCTGGTTCGGGATCCACATGCGGAGTGTGCGTTTATCCATGCCCCGCAGTGTATCAATCAAAAGGACTACGATTAAGCTGGAAAATCAATAACCCCGGCGATTTACTCCTACTTTCGTAGTGCAGGGATCGTTCCGGGGCTTTCGAGGTAAAGGATAGCATTTCCGCTCGCTAGGGGCTGTGATGGGATTTGGTGCGTGCTGCAACAAGGTGTGCACCAAAATCCCGCTTTTCGGGATGGCGCCGTGGCGTTTCCCCAGGTCGCGACCCCTGCGCAAAGGGATTTGGTGTCACCCCAGCAGAACCGAGTGGCAAAGGACGCAACCCACTTTTCGCGACCTGGGCTTTTGCCGGATTCGGCCGACCGGATTGCGTCCTTTGTCACTCGCTCCCCGATCTATGCACCAAATTCCCGGTTTTCCGCGTCCACGGATGACACCTTGCTCAGGAGCCCCAGCACCTTCAGCGCCGCCTGCTTATCCAGCGGCTGGTTCCCGTTGCCGCACTTCGGCGACTGAATACAGGACGGGCAGCCGTGCTCGCACGGGCAGGACTCCACCGCGCCGTAGGTGGCGGTGATCCACGTGTGGAAGCGGGCGAAGCCTTCGTCGCTCATGCCGGCGCCGCCGGGGTGGCCGTCGTAGACGAATACGGTGGGGAGCAGTGTGTCTTGGTGGAGGGCTGTCGATACGCCGCCGATGTCCCAGCGGTCGCACGTCGCGATGAGGGGCAGCAGCCCGATTGCTGCGTGCTCCGCCGCGTGTAGCGCGCCGGGCACTTCGCCCGCGCTGATGCCCAGGGAGTCCAGGACCAGCGGGTCGATCGTGTATGCGACCGCGCGGGTTTCCAGGTGTTGCGCGGGCAGGTCCAGTGGGATGTGTTCGCTGACCGAGCCGTCCGCCAGGCGGACAACGTAGCCGGTGACGCGGTCGGTGACCTCGACGTCCACGCTGGCCACCCACACACCCTTAGCCAGTTGGCGGGTCTCGTGGGCCTCGCCCAGGATGCGGATGTCCGTCGTGGAACGGGCGCGGGTGGTGTAGTCCGGCTGCGCGGGCTCTACGAGGGCCACGTAGTCGTCCAGGTTGAGTTCCTGCACCACGAAGTGCTCTCCTTGGTGCACATACACGGCGCCCTCGTGGACCTGGGTGAGTGCGCGGGCGGCATCGACGGTGCCCAGGAGGCGGCCGTCGCTGACGTCCACGATCATCACCTCGGCACCAGCACCGCCGCGGATAGAGACGGTCACCTCAGCGTCGGGCGCCGGGAACCAGCCGCGGGGACGCTTGCGCAGCAGGCCCTCCTCGCACATCTGCTCCACCACGTCGTGGGCGCCGAAGTCGTCGACGTCCTTCGAGGTCAGCGGGCGCTCGTGTGCTGCGTGGTAGAGGTGGCCGCGCAGGATGTACGGGTTCGACGGGTTGAACACGCTGCGCTCCACCGGGCGTCCCAGCAGCGCCGCGGGGTGGTGCACCAGGAAGGCATCCATCGGCTCGTCGCGGGCAACGAGCACCACCAGTGAGCCCTGCCCGCGGCGTCCCGCCCGGCCCGCCTGCTGCCGAAACGACGCCACCGTACCCGGATAGCCCGCCATCACCACGGCGTCGAGCCCGCCGACGTCGATTCCCAGCTCGAGCGCGTTCGTCGTGGCCATGCCCAGGATGTCGCCCTCGTCCAGGGCGCGCTCCAGCGCACGACGGTCCTCCGCCAGATAGCCCGCCCGATACGCCGCGATCCGCCGCGCAAAATCCGGCCGCCCCGCAGCACTCAAATCCTCCTGCGCGCGCATCGCCACAATCTCCGCCGCCGGCCGCGAACGCACAAACGTCAAAGTCCGCGCCCCCTCACGCACCAACCAGCCCATTATCGACGCCGCCTCCGTCGTCGCCGCGTACCTCACCGGGGCGCCGTGCTCACCCTCCGCGCCCTCGATGAAACCCGGCTCCCACAACACCACGGTGCGCTCGCCCGTCGGCGCCGTATCCACATCCACCGCCCGAACCGGCCTGCCACACAGCAGCTCCGCGTGCTCCGCCGGGGCTGCCGACGTCGCCGACGCAAACACCAACGTCGGCTCTGAACCGTACGCGCGGGCGAGGCGAAGCAGGCGTCGAAAAACGAGGGACACATTGGCGCCAAACACCCCCCGATAAGTGTGCGACTCATCCACAACAACGAAACGCAGGTGGCGCAACAGGCGCGCCCATCGCTCGTGCGAACCCAGGATGCTCGCGTGCAACATATCCGGATTCGTGAACACGAACCGCGACTGATCGCGAATCGCACGCCGCGCATCAACCGGCGTATCACCGTCATACGGCGCCGGCGTAATCCCAGGCAGATCCTTCGTCAAGGCAAGTGTCGCCTGCAGCTGATCCGACCCCAACGCCTTCGTCGGCGTGATGTAGAGCGCGCACGCCCGCTCGTCCGCCGCCAACGCCGACAGCACCGGCAGCTGATACCCCAACGACTTACCTGACGACGTCCCCGTCGCCACCACAACGTCCTCACCCCGCCAGGCCGCCTCGGCGCACTGCTGCTGATGGCGAAACAGCCGCTGCACACCGCGCTCCTCCAGCGCGTGACGCAGCGCCGGATGCACCCACTCGGGCCACTCGCCGTACTCGGCCGGGCGCGCCGGAACCTCCTCCACGTGCGTGATCGTGGAGTGGGGGAACTGCTCGCGAAGCCCGCGAACGAGCTCGCCCCCAAAAGAACAAAAATCCTGCTTCATGACACAGCAAAGTATGCCAGTTTGTGGCACACTGGTTGGCAGTAACAAATTTTGTGCGCGCCTTCAACGGTGCTCGCGAGGGATTGTTTACGCGGGCGCCAGGACATCAGCCCTGGTGGACGGCTTCATTTATCCATCTTTTGAAAGGGAACACACCAATGGCTACAGGCATCGTGAAGTGGTTTAACGCAGAAAAGGGCTTCGGCTTCATCGCTCCAGACGACGGCTCCGCCGACGTCTTCGTCCACTACTCCGAGATCCAGGGCAGCGGCTTCCGCACCCTCGAGGAGAACCAGAAGGTCGAGTTCGAAATCGGCGAGGGCGCCAAGGGCCCACAGGCCCAGCAGGTCACCGCTCTCTAATCTATATAGGTGCACGCCCCGGCTCCGGCCGGGGTTTTGCTTTGCTGATGTTGCCCGCGCACCAAATTCCCTTACGCGCGCTCTGTGTCAAGTGGTTGTGGGCCAGATTCATGGTTAACAATGCATCATCAATGCACGCGGCGTCGGCGCCGTTTTACTTGTCGTGCGGATAATCGTGACTTTCTCAGGCAACCCAATCGGTGTTTTCGGTCGCGCGGTAATTACCCCATCAGCAAGGGCTTGCTCGACGGCACTTCGCCGGTTAGCCTCCAGCTTTTGCCACGTGCCGTCTAGCACGCTTTGCGGTGTGTACCCATTAATCCCACTGTGGGGCCGGTGGTTATACAACGTTGTAAACTCATCAACCCAGGCCGCTGCATGTTTAATGCTGGCAAAAGCCCTCGGGTAGTAGGCCATACCTTTCATGGTGTGAAACAACGACTCCATATGCGGATTATCGTTACTAATCGACGGCCTGCTGAAGGAGCGTTTGACCTGGTGGGCATCAAAAAGTCTGCCAAGGCTGCGACTGGTCATCGCTGCCCCGTTATCGGAGTGCACCGTGTCGACATCAGGGTGTGCGGCAAAGATTTCTTCAAACATATGTCGTGCCACGCGGGAATCTTCGTGGTGGGCAACAACTGCGCCGACAACAGCACGGGAATACAGATCGATTGCGGTATGGCAGGCGTAGTACTGGTTTGTGTACTTGCCTGGAAGATAGGTGATATCCCAGCACAGCACTTGACCTGGCCGGTGTGCTTCAACATGTGGGGGCTGGTTGTTGCCGCGTGCACGCCGTGGGCGTGTTCTGCGTGTGCCGTGGCGTTGTGATAAGAGTTTGCCGTGTGCTTTGGCGACCCGGTAGAAGCTACGCAAGCTGGCGATATAGCACCCATTGTTCAATGCGTGGTAGAAGACATCATCCACACTCGAATACGGATTAGCATCTAACAAGGCCAAAATGTCGTTGACTTGCGCATCGGTTAAGCGTTTGATGTTGCGTTTGTGATGCGGGATCGGATCTTGCTTCTTCGGGCGAGGATTGTCCTGGTAATACCGCCTGGAACGGGCCACGCCTAACACATTGCAGGCTTTCCTCATTGAGTGCCCGATACCAACGAGTGCTTCGATTAGCTCGTTTTCTTGTTGTAGGCCTGCCTCATAGCGTTGTGTTTGTTCGCCTGTGAGGATTTTCCCGCCACGTTTGAGTCCCCGCCAGTGTTTTCTGGCAGAGACGCTATAGCTTTTCCCAGTACATCACTGGTGTCCTTCCACAGCTTGTTTTCTTTGCGCAGCTTGGCGTTTTCTCGTTGTAGTGCGTTGTATTCCTTGCGGGTAATGGTGACCATGTCGTTGTTGGTGGCCTTGGGGGTGTTCAAGGGTTCTGCCTTTCTTGTGTGCGTGTAGTGGGCAATCGTGCCGTTTGCGACTTTCTCGATCCAGCCATGCATCGCTGACTGCAAGATACCGTGTTTATCCAGCAAGGCTTGTTTTGTCCCATGCGGGGCAGCCACATACTGGTGGACAAGTGAGATGATTGCTTCAGCGTCTAACACCACCGGTACAGGGGTAGTTGCCCCGGTATAGACTGCGGCGCGTTGTTGCTGGGTAAACGTGCCAAGATCAAACCGCTTCATCCACCGAATCACTCGTGATGCGTCCATGTCGTGACGGGCCAGCCAAACCTTCTTTGTCCCGTACGGTAGTTGGTGATAGATCCTGACCATCTGCTGTTTCTGGGTATCGCTATAGGTGACAATCCCGCGATCTTCAGTGTTGGGGATAAACACGACTGCCGCAGCATCCGGCATGACCAACTCACTATCAGCAAGCGTGGCACCGGGTGCAAGCGTGACAGTCGGCAACGCCAGCACATCGCGTGCAGAAAGCATGCTTGCACGCCGACGTTTACGAGTCTTGTCGGGGTCGGGGTTGGTGTTGTAATCTGCCCAATCCTTCTCTGGTGGCTTGGGGATCAGCGGGGGAATATCGTGTGGGGGCATGGGTGTGGACCTCCTTCGGGTTCTGGCCCACAACCAGCCTGCCACCTAGGGGCGAGGGTTGCGACCTGGGGAAACGTTGCCGGTTTCTCTCGAAAGAGGGAATTTGGTGTCAGGCTCGGGGCAGTAGACACCACATTCCTACACTCAGCATCCGTGACCTGGGGAAACGCCGAGGGCCCTTGGTGAAAGCCGGAATTTGGTGCACGTGGCCCATGATGCACCCCAGAATTCGGCGTTATACTTGCACGTATGAAACTTAGCGCACGTAATCAGCTCAAGGGAACCATCACCGCTATCGAAGAAGGCGCAGTCAACGCGATTGTGCACATCGAGGTTGCAGGTGGTTTGACCATTACTTCCGATATCACCAAGGCGTCTGTTGAAAACCTTGGCCTCAAGGTTGGCCAGGAGGCATATGCCGTGATCAAGGCGTCCTATGTGATGGTGGGCGTCGAGTAGGACGGTTTACTGAGCAAGCAGCCCCGGTTTCGGCCGGGGCTTTTGCTTTGCTGGTGTTGCCCGCGCACCAGATTCCTTTGGGCGAGGTTTGCGACCTGGGGAAACGCCGAGGGTCCTTGGTGAAAAGCGGGAATTTGGTGTCAGGCTTGGGGCAGTAGACACCAAATTCCGGCACGCACACCATGTGACCTGGGGAAACGCTGAGGCCCCAGTGCAAAACAAGGAATTTGGTGCGCAGCGCAGCAGCAGGGCAGCGCAGCACGCGCACAAGCACGCGCGCAAGCAAGACCTACACGGCGGAGACGCCGCGCCGGACGTCGAAAAGTTCGAAGATGTAGGACTGAATGCGCTGCATGATCCAGCCAACGAGGGCGCCGAGGGCGATGCCGACGATCATGCCGAGGAGGGGGAAGTCGGAAAGGAGGGAGCCGCCGGCGTAGCCGAGGCCGACGGAGAGGCAGGCCCAGATGATGACGCCGATCGTGTCGTAGAGGAAGAACGCGAACCAGTTGTATCGCACGCTGCCCAGCACGATCGTGGCGACCCACCTGGCCCAGGGAAGGAACCTGGCGACGAGGACGGTAATGCCGGCGCCGCGGTTCATGTTGCGGCGCACCCAGTCGATGGCTTGGCCGGCTTTGGATTCGGGGTCGAGGCGGTCGACGACGTGGATGAGGCGGCCGCCGAGGATGAAGCAGATGTTGTCGCCGATGATGCCGCCGATGATTGCGGCGCCGATGATGCCCCACGCGTTGGGGACGCCTTCGGAAGCGGAGAAGGCGCCGGAGAGGTTGAGGACGGTTTCGGAGGGGATGAGGGGGATCAGCGCGTCGCCGAGGATGAGGAGTACGACAAGTGGGTAGAAGAGGGGTGTGCCCATCAGGGTGTGGAGGAAGCCGATGAGGGAGTCGATCATCTGGGGTTTTACCTCCTTGGGTGCCCGATGGTGCTCATGGGGGTTCAGTGTAGTTGGTGGGGGTGAAAACGGAGAGTTGTAGGGTTGCTATTTGATTGTCTGATACAACTTATGTGAGTTAACGAACATAGTTCTTGAAGTGAGGTGTCACGAAGCGTGGCTGAAGACGGCAAGACCCTCGTCATCGTGGAGTCCGCGACGAAGGCGAAGAAGATCCAGAAGTATCTGGGAAGTGACTACATTGTGGAAGCTTCCGTGGGGCACATTCGTGATCTTCCGGGCCGTGCTGCTGACATCCCCGCGAAGTACAAGAAGGAACCGTGGGCGAAGTTGGGTGTGAATCCGGAGTCTGGGTTTGCACCTATATATGTTGTCAGTCCTGACAAGAAGAAGAAGGTCACTGATCTTCGTGCGAAGTTGAAGCAGGCGGACAGGCTGCTGCTGGCGACAGACCCGGACCGCGAGGGTGAGGCGATCGCGTGGCACTTGTTGGAGACGTTGAAGCCGAAGGTTCCGGTGGAGCGCATGGTGTTCAACGAGATTACGGAGTCGGCGATTCGGGAGGCTGCGGAGAATACCCGCGAGCTGGATATGGATCTTGTCGACGCCCAGGAGACCCGCCGCATCCTGGACCGGTTGTATGGCTACGAGGTCTCTCCGGTGTTGTGGAAGAAGGTCATGCCGAGGTTGTCGGCGGGTCGTGTGCAGTCGGTAGCGACGCGCGTGATCGTGGAACGTGAGCGCGAGCGCATGGCGTTTATCCCGGCGGAGTACTGGGATGTGACCGCGACGTACGGTGGGGGCACCGCATTTGATGCGAAGCTTGTGGCGATTAATGGTTCGCGGATTGCGCAGGGGAAGGACTTTGATGATCGCGGTCGGCTGAAGGGGTCGGCTGAGGGGGTTGTGGTCGTCGATAAGCAGGTGGCGGAGGAACTTGCTGGGGCGCTGAAGGGCACCTCGATGACGGTGAGCAGCGTGGAGGACAAGCCGTATAGCCGCAAGCCGTACGCACCCTTTATGACGTCCACCTTGCAGCAGGAGGCCGGGCGGAAGCTGCGGTTTACGTCGGCGCGAACGATGCGTATTGCGCAGCGCCTATACGAGAACGGCCACATTACCTATATGCGTACGGACTCGACGTCGCTCTCGCAGCAGGGGCTGTCGGCGGCGCGGGCTGCCGCGACGGAGCTCTACGGTGCGGAGTACGTGGCGGACAAGCCGCGTATCTATGACCGGAAGGTGAAGAACTCGCAGGAGGCGCACGAGGCGATCCGCCCTGCTGGTGAGCGGTTTGCTACGCCGGGGCAGCTGTCGAAGGTGCTTGACGCGGAGGAATTCAAGCTTTACGAGCTGATTTGGCAGCGCACGGTGGCGTCCCAGATGGAGAACGCTCGTGGGAACTCCACGAAGGTGACCGTTGCGGGTGACTTCGATACCGAGTTCGCAGCAACCGGCCGCACGATTACGTTCCCGGGCTGGTTGCGCGCCTACTCGGATACGCGTGATAGCGAGACGCACTTGCCGCAGCTCACCGCGGGCGACGAGCTGCCGACCACCGCGATTTCGGCGGATGGGCACTCCACGAACCCGCCGGCCCGCTACACCGAGGCGAGCCTGGTGAAGAAGATGGAGGACCTGGGGATTGGGCGTCCGTCGACGTATGCGTCGATTATTAAGACGATCCAGGACCGCGGCTACGTCTTCTCCCGCGGCAACGCGCTGGTGCCTAGCTGGGTGGCGTTTTCTGTGGTTGGACTGTTGGAGAACAACTTCGACGCCCTGGTGGACTACGACTTCACGTCCTCGATGGAGGACGAGCTCGACGAGATCGCGCACGGCAACGAGGACCGCACCCGCTGGTTGACCAGCTTCTACTTCGGCGACGCCGACGCCAGCGACAACACCGCCGAGGCGATTGCGCGCCGCGGTGGCCTCAAGCACATCATCGAGGACAACCTCGAACGTATCGACGCCCGCCAGGTCAACTCCCTGAAACTCTTCGACGACGCGGAAGGCCGCGCCGTCAACGTGCGCGTGGGCCGCTACGGGCCGTACATGGAACGCCAGGTGGGTGTCACCGCCGACGGTGAGCCGGAGTACCAGCGCGCCAACATCCCTGAGGCGACCACACCTGACGAGGTCACCCTGGAACTGGCGGAGAAGCTGTTCGCCACCCCGCAGTCCGGCCGCGAGCTGGGCGTGAACCCAGCCAACGGGCGCATGGTAGTGGCCAAGGAGGGCCGCTTCGGCCCCTACGTCACCGAGAAACTCGGCGACGACGAGCTGGAGAAGGCGCAAGCCCACGCCGAGGAAGTCATCGCCGAGGAGCGCGCCGCCGAGGACAAGCAGCGCGCCGAAGAGGGCAAGCGGAAGAAGAACTGGGACACCAAGACGGCCGCGAAGCAGAAAGAAAAACGCATGACCGAGCTCGTCGAGGAGCAGCTCAAGCCCGCGACGGCGTCCCTGTTCCAGTCGATGGACCCGGCCTCGGTCACGCTTGAGCAGGCGCTGCAGCTGCTGAGCCTGCCGCGCGAGGTGGGCGTCGACGATGGGGAAGTGATCACGGCGCAGAACGGACGCTACGGCCCGTACCTGAAGAAGGGCTCCGACTCGCGCTCCCTGGCCAGCGAGGAGCAGATCTTCAGCATCACGCTGGAGGAGGCGCGCCGTATCTACGCGGAGCCGAAGCGCCGCGGACGCGGGGCGGCGAAGGCGCCGCTGAAGCTGCTCGGGGACAACGACGTCTCCGGCAAGCCGATGTCCATTAAGGACGGCCGCTTCGGACCGTACGTCACCGACGGCACCACCAACGCGTCCCTCCAGCGTGGCGATACCCCGGAGACCATGACGGACGAGCGCGCAAACGAGCTGCTGTCTGCGCGCCGGGCCCGCGAGGCGGAGAACCCGAAGCCAGCCAAGAAGGCCGCGCGTAAGGCCACGCGGAAGAAGGCGACGAAGAAGACGACGCGCAAGAAGGCGACGAAGAAGGCCACCAAGAGCTAGTAGCGGCTAGTAGCGGTCCGCCAGGGTGGAACGCACCGGGCGGGCCAGCTGTGTCATGCGGTTGCGCCCGCGCAGCTCCACGGACTTCATCAGCGTCCAGCGCTGCTGCTCGACCTCGTTGGCGGCGCGCAGTGTTGCGGCGTTGGTGAGCACGCAGCCCGGGGTGTCCTTGGCCAGCTCGGTGAGGCGGGCGGCGGCGTTGACGGCGTCGCCGATCACAGTGTATTCGAAGCGGTCAGAGCCGCCGATGTGGCCGGCGACCACGTGCCCGGAGGCCACCCCGATGCCTGCCTGCAGTTCCAGGCCCGCCAGCTCGCGGCGGAGTTCGCGGGCGGCCTGGAGAGCGTGGGAGGCGGCGTCGTGGATGGAGACGGGCGCGCCGAACACGGCCAGGGCGGCGTCGCCCTGGAACTTGTTGATCACGCCCTTATTGCGGTGCACCACCTCAACGACGATCTCGAAGAAGTTGTTCAGCGCGGCCACGACCTGCTCCGGGGTGTGGTTGACGGCGAAGGTGGTGGAGCCGATCACGTCGATGAATACGACGGCCACGCGGCGGTCCTCCCCGCCGAGCTCCGGCTTCTCCTCGAGCGCCTTCTGGGCGACCTCGGTGCCGACGTAGCGGCCGAAGATGTCTCGGACGCGCTGGCGCTCGTTGAGGCCGCGCATCATCTCGTTGAACCCGGCTTGTAGTACGCCGATTTCGGAGCCGTCGTAAATGTCGACCTGGGTGTTACGCTCCCCGCGGCGCACCTTATTGATGGCTTCCTGCAGCTCCTTGATGGGGTCCACCACGCTCATGATGGCGAACGCAGTGCCGATGAAGCCGGTGGCCAGTGCGGTGAGCGTCAGCGCGAGCACGGCAGGCATGAGCTCGCCGGGGCGGTTGTAGAAGAAGCCGTGGCGCTGCGCGAAGAACAGGGCGAGCACTCCGAACATTGGCACGGCGGAGGTGGTGAACCACGTCAGGTATAGGCGGTGCTTGATCGGCGGCTCCAGGGTGGAGTCCTCGAAGCGCCGCGCGAGTGCCGACGCCGCCACCGGCCGCACCAGGCGCTCTGCCTGCAGATATGTCATCACGGCAGTGACGAAGCACGCCAGCGACGTAGACCCTAAGGTCACGATTGCCAGCTGGTGGTCGATGCGCCAGGCGGCCACAGTGATGATCATGATGCCGATGGCCCACACCCCGACCACGATCACGGTCTGCAGCACCGGGATGCGCATGACCAGGTTGCGCACCATGTTTGGGTCGTGGTCATCGGGACTGAGCTGCCACTCCAGCACCGGCCGGAACAGGAAGAAGGTGACCACGATGCCCACGAAGATGGCAAAGCAGAAGTAGGCCGCGCCGAGGAAGCCGAGGCTTTCGTCGTGAATGTTGAGTTGCTGCACCTCCCGCATGGGGATGAGGAAGCGCACGAACAGCATGATCAGCACGGCGCCGAGCACGTTGGTTCCGAGCACAGTTGCGGCGTAGAGGGGCCACGAGGTGCCCCACAGCCATTTGAAACTGCGCCAGAATCGTTCCATGCTGTAACACTTTAGCGGGTTTTCGCCCTGCTGTACGCTTGGGGCTTGTGCCTACCGTGAGTCAATTACTTGCCGACGCCCCCTCCGTCCAGCAGGTCATCATGAACGCTGCCGCGGCCGCCCGGGGGATCGGCGATGCCCGCGCGATGACGCACTCCTGGCTGTTCACGGGGCCTCCCGGTTCGGGGCGTTCCAACGCGGCGCTCGCGTTCGCGGCTGCGCTGGTGTGCACGGACCCTGACGAGATCGGCTGCGGGCGCTGCAAAGGCTGCCGCGACGCGCTGTCCTCCCAGCACACCGACGTCATGCACGTGGTGCCCAAGGAACTCACGATTAAGGTGAAGGAGACCCGCGAGTACATCGCGCAGGCCGCCCGCATGCCGACGGTCGCCCCCTGGCGCGTCCTCATCATCGAGAACGCCGACCGCCTCGGCCAGGACGCCTCCGACGCGCTGCTGAAAACGGTGGAGGAGCCCCCAGCCCACACCGTGATTATCCTGTGCGCGCCGTCGACGGACCCGGAGGACTTCTCCCAGACGCTGCGCTCCCGCTGCCGGCACCTCTATATCCCCGCGCCCTCCGAGGACGAGGTGGTGCGCATCCTGATGCAGGAGGAGGGCGCCACGGAGTCCGACGCCCGCCTGGCCGCCGCCACCACGCTGCGCCACGTGGGCCGCGCGCGTCGGATGGTCAACGACAAATCCGTACAGATTCGCCGCGCCCAAGCCATCAACCTTGCCGAGTTGGTCTTCCACGGCGCCCAGGCCTTCCAGGCCGTCGCCTCCCTAGTGAAGGCCACTGAGAAAACCGCCGTCGAGGACTACGCCGAGGAGGACGCCGAGGAGCGCGCCAAACTCGAGCAGGCGCTCGGCGTCGGTGCGAAGGGCAGGGGAGCGGCGAAGGCGCTGCGCGGGGCGTCCGCCTCCGTCAAGGCGCTCGAGGCGAGCCAGAAAGCGCGCGGCACCCGCCGCAAGCGCGACGTCTTCGACCTCATCCTCGTGGACCTCGCTGGCATCTACCGTGATGCCCTCGCCGTTCAATCCGACGCCCAGGTCTCACTGACCCACCCCGACTTCCAGCCGCTGGCCGCAGAACTCGCCGAGAAAGTCCGCCCCGAAGGGCTCGTGGCGTGCCTCGACGCTATCGCCCAGTGTCGACTGCGCCTCCAGCAGCAGGTGAGCCCCGTCGTGGCGTTCAACGGGATGCTCGGCCGCATCCGCCTCGCCTGTGACGCCCGCTGAACTGGCAGTTTCGTAGATTCTTGGCGGTGCTGTAATATTGTGCAGCGTTGCCACCTTAGCTCAGTCGGCAGAGCGTCTCACTCGTAATGAGAAGGTCGCGAGTTCGATTCTCGCAGGTGGCTCAATGAAAACCCCAGCTAGAACACGGTTTTAGCTGGGGTTTTGTCGTGTGCGGGGCGGTGCCCGGTACGCACTGGGGGTACACACGGGTTAAGCGACAAAATGTGTGCTTTTCTCGGCGTGTCGACTTAAGCGACAATATGTGTGCTTTTTCGGGGCTCGGG
>NZ_JASPBG010000021.1:0-16464 GCF_030228125.1 Corynebacterium sp. UMB10119B | reverse complement strand
GGTCGACGGGCCGAAAGAATTCGATACCGGCATTGATCATCAGTGGAACCCCAGCTTAGGCGTGAGAAAAGGGTGGGTTGGACGCAGCTAA
This sequence comes from Corynebacterium sp. UMB10119B, assembly GCF_030228125.1. Classification (NCBI taxonomy): domain Bacteria; kingdom Bacillati; phylum Actinomycetota; class Actinomycetes; order Mycobacteriales; family Corynebacteriaceae; genus Corynebacterium; species Corynebacterium sp. UMB10119B. The sequence continues at coordinate 16,373 of NZ_JASPBG010000021.1, read as the reverse complement.
ACACACACAAAATGTGGCTTTTGTCAACGCCGCTTCCCAAAATCCAGGAATTTGGTGCGGGGCCGGGGCCTGCCTGCAAGGGCCTCAAACATAAAAACGCAAAGAGTGAACCCCCTGCGCTCTCGCACTCGAAAATGGGGGGGTGTTGAGTGCTCAACCGGACTCGGGGGGAATCCGTGGGCAGGAGGCTCATACGCGATTGTAGCGTGCCTTCTATAATTACACAACTCCTAGCATTGTCCCAGTTCAGGGGCTATAGGTGGATGACTTCTACGTTGTCCCAGTGTTCGGCAAGGTAGTTGGCGGCGACGATGCGGTGGCAGGTGCTCGGGTCGGCTTCGGAGCACAGTAGTACTACGTCGGAGAAGGTGTCGCGGTCGAGGTCGGCGACGTGGCGTTCGTCGTACTCGGCGCGTAGTGCCGCGGTGAACTTGTCGAAGGGGATCTCGTTATGCCGGTAGGCGTGCATGAGCTCGTGGCTGGATGCGAGGGTCAGCTCGTGGAGGTAGGGCATGTCGAGGATGGTGCGCAGGAAGTATTACAGGTCGTGCATTTTGGTGAACCCTGCGAGCTGGTTGGTGTTTGACCTGCGGATATCCACGACCCGCGAGATGTTGTTGTCTCGCAGGATCGTGAAGAACTCTTCGGCGCGTTTGTGGGAAAACCCTAGGGTGTACAGCCTCATACGGCGTCCGCTACCGCCTTGGCGACGGCCGGTGCCACGCGGGGGTCGAGTGCTTGGGGGACGATGTTGTGGGCGGTGGGGGCGTCGATAAGTGAGGCGATGGCCTCGGAGGCGGCGAGCAGCATGGGGCGGGTGATGCGGGTGGCGCCGGCGTCGATGGCGCCGCGGAAGATGCCGGGGAACGCGAGGACGTTGTTGATCTGGTTGGGCATGTCCGAGCGTCCCGTTGCGACGACCCCTCCGTGCCTCCGCGCGACCTCCGGCTCGATCTCCGGGGTGGGGTTGGCCAGCGAGAACAGGATCGGTGCCTCAGACATGAGGAGGACTTGCTCTTCGGTGATGTGGCCGCGCGAGAGGCCGATGAAGGTGTCGGCGTCGCGGAGGGCGTCGTCGACGGTGGTGTGGATGTTGCGGGGGTTGGTGCGCGCGGCGAGTGATTGTTTGATGGGGGTGAGGCCGACGCGGTCGGCGTGGATGGGGCCTTGGGAGTCGAGGACGATGATGTCGCGGATGCCGGCGTCGAGAAGCATGTCGACGCATGCGATGCCCGCGGCTCCGGCGCCGGAGATGACAACGCGCAGGTCAGCGAGGGTGCGGCCGAGGACGCGCGCGGCGTTGCGTAGTGCCGCATAGATAACGACGGCGGTGCCGTGCTGGTCGTCGTGCATGACGGGGATGTTGAGGCGCTCGTCGAGGCGGCGTTCGATGTCGAAGCAGCGTGGCGCGGCGATGTCTTCGAGGTTGATGGCCGCGAAGGAGGGCGCGATGCGCACGACGGTGTCGACGATTTCGTCGACGTCCTGGGTGTCGAGGACGATCGGGAAGGAGTTCAGTCCCGCGAACTGCTGGAAGAGCTGGGCTTTGCCTTCCATGACGGGCAGCGATGCCAGTGGACCGATGTCGCCGAGGCCGAGGACTGCGGTGCCGTCCGTGACGACAGCGACGGTGTTCCCTGCCCCCGTGTAGCGGCGTGCCTTGGCGGGTTCTTGCGCGATCGCCTCGCACACTTCCGCTACCCCCGGCGTGTAGCAGATGGCAAGATCGCGCATGCTGCTCACTTCCATCCGGGATTGGATGGCAAGCTTTCCACCCTCGTGAGCTGCGAATATTTCGTCTGTCGTTGGCTGTCCCTGCACGATTTTCCTTTCATCATCCTAAAGATTGACCCCATAGTACAGCCGTGGTGTGCCTGGGTCTATGGGTTAACCCCGGTGTGTTTCACGTGAAACATGGGAAACGTAGCGGTGGACTAGGCTAAGATGTCTTTAACTATGTTGTTTTTCACCCAAAAGGAGCGCAGGTGCGACGCGCAACTAAACTCGGAGCTGCAGCGCTAGCAGCAACGCTGGCGCTAGCGGGCGCCGCCGCTCCCAACGCTGCTGCGGACCTCAGTTCCGTGCGCTACACCGCCGGCGTCGTGGTGAACCAAGGCGACATTGTTGAGGTCGGCATCACGAGGTGCCAGGTTGGCTACGTCGATGCGGCGTCGAAAACGGTGTACGTCGCGCGCCACTGCTTCACGCAGGGCCCGGGGGAAGTTCTCTACAAGAACAGTCAAGCCGTCGGCTACAGTACTCGCGCCGGGCTTATCGACGTCCGCTTCAAAAACGACGACGTCATGGCCGTCAGGCTCTACGAGGATGTTATCGCAGGCCAGAACCTCTTTTCGGGCGACGCCATTGTAGATTACGACACCCTCGAGTCCGGTATGGAAGTGTGCGCTAACTCGGTAAAGCAGCGCAAAGTTGTGTGTGGCAGCCTCCAGGGCGCCGGCGACGGCGTAATTAAGGTCGAATCCGATGACACCCTCATCCAAGGTGACTCAGGTGGTCCAGCCTGGCTCGTCGATGACTCCGGCAACCCCCTCTCATTCGTTGGCGTGATCTCGCAGACCAGCACTACCGAAACCCCGCAGGGTAAGCCCTGGTACGAGTGGAAACTCACCTCCGTAACCGCGAAGTCCTGCCGTGCCAGCACGGAAGTTCCCTCCTACACGCGCACGCGGCCGGAATCGTGCGGGATTCACGACGACGCCCCCGGCCTCCTCGCACCCGTCACCAGAATGCGCCCACCCGGCCAGCCCTGGATGAAGCGAGTAGCCACCGAGTTCGAGGTGTTGTCCTCGAAGATCAAGAGTGGTGACCCGCTGAGCCGCCAGCAGGAGGACATGGTCTTGGGGCTCACGCTGTCGATCGTGATCGGCCTGGCAGGGCTGGGCCTCTACGCCGCGTACCTGCTGGGCGAGCCCATGATCGCGCAGTTCGTGGATGGGCTCAAGCGCTAACCCGCCACTGAGCAACTCGATTGGAAGAAGGATTGAATATGGAAAGCCCACTGTGGGATGACTTCTGCGAAAACCAGGGGCTCACCGAGTTCGAAGATATTACAGACCTGAGTGCTTCTGGCGTGCTGAGAAGCCTCATGATGCACAACACGTCGACAGAGGTGACGTTCGATTGCATGAAATACAGCGGAGGTACCACGGACGCCGAGGGCCCGTTCACTGATTTCACGGTGTACCGTGTGCACTCCTATCCCGCTCAGTCTGAGCACATCTACTTTTGCGACGGCGAGAAAATCGATCATACTGGTCCGGAAGTTCGCAACAATCAACTGATCCACCGAGCCCAACTAACGTCCGGCTGTGGGTGGCCAACTGTGCTGTTGTACTACCAGGGATACCCTGAGTTTTGGGGAGACAGTTTTTACACACCACCGTACGCGCACTACCCACGCTCGTTTACTCGAGCAGGAAAACCACTGGAACAAGGCCGTTACATCAGAGTTGTGAGCTACTCCGACGAGGAGATGCAGGGGCTTCAAATGTGGAAGGAAGCCGTCATCGATACGAAATTTTCGATGGCGGTCCTCTTCGCTCGCCACTACGGATCCGAAATCGACGGAGTGTGGACCATGCTTCACATCGACGAGCGGCACGACCGCCGGTGGCCAGAACACAAAATAGCTGATTATCACTGGTCTTTCTAGAATCGTCACCAATGTCGACTCAACCGATCGGTTGACGCAACATTCAACCTGCTGCGCGATTACTTTCTGCGTCCGCTCCAGCACCATTGATGGTGTCAATGGATTTCCCGCCCGTGTTGGCGGTTGTAGAAGGAGTGTGCAAGGTGCAGAAGTTGTACAGGGCAGCAGTGTTGTACTTGGTGCTTGGGTTGGGCGCGGGGTTGTTCTACCGCGAGTTCACCCGCGCGAATGATTTCCCGGAGGGCCAGTTCACGCAGCTTGGGGTGACGCACACGCACTTGCTGGTGCTCGGGTTCATCATGTCGTTGATCTTCTTGGCGCTGGAGAAGCTGTTCCAGGTTTCGCGGTCAGGCAAGCTGTTCACGTGGTTCTTCTGGGTGTACAACGTCGGCGTGCTCATGACCTCGGGCATGATGGTCTGGCACGGCATTCTCACGGTGCAGGGCAAGGAGTCCACGGCGATGATCGCAGGCATCGCGGGCCTGGGCCACATCGCGATCACGGTTGCGCTTGGCCTGTTTATGGCGGCGCTCGGTCGCGCGCTGAAGTCTGTTGAGCCAGAATCAGTAAGGCGTTAGTGATGAGTGAAGTAGAGGTCACCACGCCAACGCGTCGCGACTGGATCAGCCTCGCCGTCCTTTCGGTGGGGCTCGGGGTCATCGTTCTCGACGGCACGATCGTTGGCGTGGCGTTGCCGTCGATAATTACTGACCTCGGCCTGGACCTCACCCAGGCACAGTGGGTGAACAGCCTGTACGCGGTGCTGCTCGCCGCGTTGTTGCTGTCCACGGGCAAGATTGCGGACTCGTGGGGCCGCAAGCGCGCCTTCCTCGCGGGCCTCGGGGTGTTCGTCGCGGGCAGCGTCCTCGCCGGCTTTTCGACGTCCGCCTCGACCCTCATTTCCGCCCGTGCAGTGCAAGCCGTCGGCGCGGCCCTCATCATGCCGTCAACCCTTTCGACGGTAAACGCGGTCTTCCGCGGGAAGTACCGCGCGGCCGCCTTCGGTGTGTGGGGCGCCGTGATCTCGGGCGCAGCCGCGGTCGGTCCCTTGGCCGGCGGTGCGCTGACGCAGTGGGTGTCCTGGCACTGGATCTTCCTGGTCAACGTGCCAATCGGCGTGCTCGTCGCCATCGGTGCGGTGCTCACCGTCCGCGAGACCCGCAGCCCTGACAAACTCCCCGGCATCGATGTCGACGGCGCCCAGCTCAGCGCCATCGCCTTCGGCACCCTCGTCTTCGCCATCATCGAGGCACCCGACCTCGGCTGGTGGACTCCCAAGGAACCCCTGACCGTGTTCGGCTGGACCTGGTCCACCACCGCCCCGGTCTCCCCCGTCCCCGTGTCACTTGCGATCTCCGCCGTGGCCTTCGCCCTCTTCATCCGCTGGGAGCAGCACCGCAAGCGTGTGGAACGCTCCGCGCTCCTGGACTTGGGCCTGTTCTCCTACTCCACCTTCTCCTGGGGCAACATCACCGCCGGAGCCGTCGCCATCGGCGAGTTCGCCATCATCTTCATCTTGCCGCTCTACCTTATTAATGCGCTGGGCCTGTCCGTCATGTCCGCCGGCCTCGTCCTGGCGGCGATGGCCGTCGGCGCATTCCTCTCCGGCGCGGCAGCCCGCCACGTCGCCGCCCGCTTCGGCGCGCCGGGCACCGTCCTGATCGGCCTCGCCCTCGAGGTTGTGGGCGTCATCATCCTCGCCCTTGTCATGGGTGCGAACACGAGCGGCTGGCTCATCGCCGCACCACTCACCCTCTATGGCCTCGGCCTGGGCCTGGCATCGGCGCAGCTCACCGGCACCGTGCTCCGGGATATTCCGGTACAGCGCTCCGGCCAAGGCTCCGCCACGCAAAGCACCGTCCGTCAAGTCGGTTCAGCCCTGGGCACCGCGGTCTCCGGCTCCGTCTTCTCCATGGCGCTCGCCATCACCCTCCCCAAGACCCTCACGGCCGCCGGCATCACCGGCCCCCTTGCCGACGCCACCTCCTCCACCACCCGCCAATCCGCCGGCTCCGCCATCACCCAACTCCGCATGGAGGGCACAGCCAGCGCATTCGGCGACCAAACCGCAGCCGTTGTGCAGGCCCTCAGCGAGGGCATGGCCGACGCCGCCCGCTGGTCCCTCCTCGCCGCCACCGCCTTCCTCGCCCTCGGGTTCGTCGGCGCGTTGCAGGTGCGTAGGGCGGCTGGGACCGGGGCTGCCGATGGGGAGGTGGGGGCTGAAGCTTAGGCTAAGGCAGTGAAGTACTGCTAAGAGAAAGGGGTCGGCACCCGGAAAACCGAGTGCCGACCCTGCCGACCTAGGCTTGGGTTAAGTTCCCAATCTCCCTGTCCTCAATGAAAGGCCACTCCCGAAAGAGTGGCAACCAATACCTTTGCCAACCAGACGCTCCCTGAGCTCGTCCCTCAATGAAAGGCCGCTCCCGAAAGAGCGGCGACCACGTGCTCAAGGCCGTCGACGGCGACAAGCTCAAGACTCCTCAATGAAAGGCCGCTTCCGAAAGAGCGGCGACTTGCGGCGGTTTGGCCGGAGCCATTGCGCATCTGGTCCCCTCAATGAAAGGCCGCTCCCGTAAGAGCAGCGACCCGCCTGGCATGTGCTCCCAGTACCACGCGCCGGTCCCTCAATGAAAGGCCGCTCCCGAAAGAGCGGCGACTCCACCCGTCGCATCACCATCCGGGGTGGTCTCTGGCCCCTCAATGAAAGGCCGCTCCCGAAAGAGCGGCGACCGTCGAAAAATCCCACACCCCATCGATGGCTTTCGCCCCTCAATGAAAGGCCGCTCCCGAAAGAGCGGCGACATTAGCGGTAACGCCAGGCGTCCAAGTCCTCCCACTCCCCTCAATGAAAGGCCGCTCCCGAAAGAGCGGCGACCACCGGCGATGGCGAGCTCGGCGCGCGGCTTCACCCCTCAATGAAAGGCCGCTCCCGAAAGAGCGGCGACTCTAGTGTGAGGTTCGCTGTCTTGTCGACGTATGAGGGCCCTCAATGAAAGGCCGCTCCCGAAAGAGCGGCGACCTCGGCAACTGGGGCGACTGCTCCGGCGCAATGTCGGCCCTCAATGAAAGGCCGCTCCCGAAAGAGCGGCGACTTCTTATGCGGCGGCGTAGTCGAAGACGGGATCGAACCCTCAATGAAAGGCCGCTCCCGAAAGAGCGGCGGTTCGCCCGGCGCGCGTTGAGCCAATCAGGCACCCACGCCCCTCAATGAAAGGCCGCTCCCGAAAGAGCGGCGGTCTTGCATCCGCTACAGCGCTATGCTATAAAGGGAATCCCTCAATGAAAGGCCGCTCCCGAAAGAGCGGCGGTCGGCCTGCTCGGAGTCGCGGTATGCGTTGCGCGCCCCTCCCTCAATGAAAGGCCGCTCCCGAAAGAGCGGCGGTAGACCCCGGAAAAATAGGGCCATATACAGCGGGTTTGCTGGAGGTTCCGAGCGCAATAGGAATAATAGCAGTTTTGAGGTTGATCTTTTGCCTTCACTATTGAGTTCTCACCTTTGACATGCGGTTTCCTTCTGCGAGCGTACCCTGGGGTTTTCGTTACACCGGAGCGCTCGCAGGACAAGCATGACCTACAAAATTAGGACATCGTTGTCGGTCACCTCCCGCGACTTCCCAAGGTACCCGAAGCGTTGCTCATTGAGTTCGGCAACTCTTCCGAGATCGCAGAAGAGGATGGAGTCCTCGTCCGAATCAATGAGCTGTTCCAGTTCGGACTTGAGCTGCAACAATCGGGCGGGTGAGATGTCCACGATGAATACACTGTACTGCACTCGATCGCCGTATTCCTGCAGGGTGGTCGCAACGCGGTCGCGGCGACGATCGTGGATGATGTCGTAGCAGATAAGCGTTCTGCGTGCGTCGTCTCTGCTCATCGGACTGTCACTCCAACGTAGGAAGGCTGCACACCAGTGAGCACCCCGAGAATCATCCGGGCTTGGATCTCAATGACTCGGCGCCACGTCACGTCATAACCGAACAGTGGGTGCTGAATACTGGTCTGCACTCGGCGTTCGAACGCGGCGATCACCTTCTTCCTCGCGCTGTCGCGTAACCGAGCAACGTCCTGAATGTAAGTGAAATCCGTTGCTTTAATCTCTCGGCGGTTGATCATTGAGATCACCACCGAGTCCGCGATAGGAGCACGGAACTCCTCCATCAGATCTAGGGCGAGCGCCGGTTTGTTTCGCCCACTGCTGTGCAAAAACCCCGCGTGTGGGTCTAACCCGCAGGTGAGGATCGCTCGGATCACTTCCGTACGGAGCAGCCCGTAGGCGTAGTTCAGCAAGATATTGATGGGGTCGGCAGCTCCTCTGCCATGCCTTCCGGGCCACTCCCACTCGAGTGCCTCCATGCGCTTGCTACTGAGCATTGTTGGAAAGCTCTTGAAGTACGCAGCAGCTGCGTCGCCTTCAATACCGAAGAGCTCGGGAATGTCACCCGCAGTTGATGCGCGCTCTGCCTCGTTCAGGAGAAACTGCACTGCATCGGGTGCATCGCCGTTGCGTCGAAGCAGCGTTGCTTGGTTGGCGATCTTTGCTGTGATCATCCCGCGCGCGATGGTGAGATCCCCGTTGTGGCTCCGGACGTGTTGCTCCACGCGCGCTGCTCCATTAGGGCCGTCGGCGGGCTGCGACATTCCGTAGACCCGCCCGGTAGATGAGCACCAAACAACCGGAACGTCGTTCCAGAGCAAGTTTCGATGCAACGCGCTGGATAGGTCGATGTTGCCGTGGACTACTACGCCTTGAATGCGCGCTAGCGGGGCGTCGGCAAGCTTTTCTCCTTCCTTTTCGACGACCACTCTGCCCCGCCGAATGCTCGCACGAGAACCCTGTGTGGTGAGGTGAAGCACCTGCCCATCGGGGTCCGCGGCGTGGATTCTGCGTCGGGGGTTTCCTCCGTTATATTCATCCGGCAGACAAACGGAAAAGTGGGAGCAACGCGCGCAGCGTTCGTCGTTCACAAGTGGCACCGGAGCATGCGAAGAGTCAACGATGTCCCGCGTCCTTGCAACCATGCGAGCTGCGTTGTCCACATCGTCCTCGGTGAGCTCCACGCTCACGCGTCGCCGATGATCAGTGAAGTAAATCGCCTGATCAACGACGGAGAAGCCCGCCTCGCGCAGGCACTCCCTCTGTAACGTAAGCTGCAGTCGGTTCGCTGGCGTCACAACCGCTCGCCTGCGCACTGGTGTGGCTTTGTGCTCCACCAAAGCCACCTCGTGCTCGTCAAGAAACTCGACAGCATCTGCCTTCCCAACGAGTCCGAGCGCTTCGCATCGAAGCGGATACGACGTGAGGCGCTGCGACCGAGAGTTCGCTGCGTTATCTACCGCCTGATGAGCCACGTCGCCTGCCTGCATCTGCTGAGTAAACGTAGTTTCCCCGTTTGCCTCGAGCCAGGTGCGACGCTCACAGTATGCGGTGTGCAGCACCAGGCTGATCGGCAGGAAGTCCTCTTCTGTAATCACAGTAGTTGGACCCTTCCTCGCTCGAAGTAGCGTTCGGGGGCCTTTGCCGGACTTACATAGATGCGGAATGTTGCAGCTGCTGGCACACCGTATGCGCGCAAGGACGCGATCGCTTGCTCCGGGAGGATGCCTTCCTCCGTCTTCCCTTCAGCCTGGGCGCCGAAGGCGTTGACTATGCCACTCCACGAAGAAGACAACACGATGCTTTCGAACCGCTCTGGACTTATCGGCGTAGTTGGTACTGGTAATACAGCCAACTGCGGATGATGGGCGGTATCCGGGTAGGCCCCTGGTGTGAACGTCACGTGCGAAATCCGGGGAACAACTGGGTACTGACCGATGCCTACGAGCGCAGCAAATGCGAGCGCCAGATCAGTTTCTCCGGGAGGGGTGAACCCCGATGGTGTTCGGGAGGCGTCGGCGCCAAAGGGATCTTCGATCTTGTCCCCTTGCCAACCTGCCAACACACGTTCCGGATCCCATGCTGCGAGCTCTTCCACGAACTTCGACAGTTTCTGGGAAACGAATTCCTCGCCAGCATTGCGGGTCTTCATTTCCCAGCGGGACGCCCCGTTATCAGGACGAGGGTCCTTGCCGTTGAACCTCCAGTAGGCAGCCTCACCGAGAGCCTGAATGAACTGTAGTCCCAACATGTCTGACTGTTCTTGCAGCTGGTCGAGATCCTTCGATCGAGCCTCCTGGTGGCGAGTCCAGTCCTCGGGGAACTTGGTGGGATTGATCGCTTTAAAGCGTGGACTGAAAGGAGAGAATGTCCCTTCGCCGTACTGGACTTGGGTTGTAGCCCAACCGTCATGCCAGCTCTGGCTGATCTGCGCTGCTGCTTCGGCAAGCTCAAGCGGAGTGACGTCCTCCATTTCGAGGACGCCTTTCGGAGTTGGGTCGTTATTCCAATGGGTGGTTACTGTTCCATCAGTGAGCGACCTTGCAATGAGGCTAAGACCTGCAAGAGCGAAGTGCGTCAACCCCGAGTAGATATCGCCTGCGACTGTGATTGAGTGTTTCATCGTCCTTCTCCTGAAATCTGAGCATCTGCAGCCCGCTCAAGGGACTCGCACAGCGCGAGGGTGTAAGCGCCGAACTTCCGCGTGAGGGTTCTGACGTTGCTCTCCCACTGCCCTTCTGTAAACAGTCGGTGAGCAGTTTCAGACCCTGGAGCGAGCTCTTCGGCGGTTTGCGGGAAGAGGTCGCGTCCTCTGCCGTGGCTTGCCCCAACAATGTGGACGACAAGCTTGTTGATGCGCTCATCGCCGGACAGCCGCTTCTCCTCAGCAATCACTGCTGAAAGTTGTTCGTGACGCCAACCGACAGGCAGCCCTGAGCCTGCCTTCGAACGAAGGATTTCCTGACGGCTCCGAGTGAGGCTCTTTGCCCAGGGGTGTGTGACATCAGGGTTCTTCAGCATGCGCTGGAATCGAGGATCCCGTTTTCCTTCATCATGCAGTTCAGCAGCGGTGATAATGTGTTGAGCAAAGGAGCTCTCCACCCCGAGACCATCGCAGATCTCACGCGCGCGTTGGGCGACGTCACGTTGATGATCCGCAAGCGTCGGAGGCACTTTGCCGCCTGGTTGCACGCGAGGTGTCCACTCCTGAATCGTTTCGGAGTCTGCTCGCAGTATCTTCGACTCGCGCCGGATGATCCAGGCAGCCATGTCGCCGCGCGGATCCTCGACGATAGAGGTAGAGATTTCGATACTCGGTGCCTGTGCTTCGTCGTCAGGGAACCGGGAATACCACAGCTCTGTGAACTCCGCCGGCGTCAGCTCGTGCGCGGCACGGAATAACTCGAGGTCGAGTTCTCCCTGATCCTTTGGTAGATACACTGTAACCCCATCGATACCTGCTTCCTCGGGTGTCCTCTTATCTCCTGCAGGGACCGATAAGACCTGCTCAGTAGTGATTGGGATATCAGCGGTGACAATGAGGACGTCGCCAGGCTTGAGGTCCTTGACCTCCTCCAGTACTTCAATCTCGCCGGCACGATAGACAAGCTGGGGAATTGTAGGGTCGGGGCCCAATGCTTCGGCTACCTTTGAAGCGACCTCCCTGACCGTAGTGATGCTTCCAGGAAAGACCTCATCAGCAGTCGGAGGGATTGTTCGAAGAAGCTCGATGGTGGCCTCCGCCGTCTGGGCGACAGTGTGACGAACCACTACCCCGGCCTGCGGAGTTTCGTCGGAGAGATCGTCACGCAGCCAAAACTCGAGTTCCATTGGGTGGGCGAGACGCTCGGAGGACTTTGCCAGGAGCTCTACATCGCGGAACTCGAGACGCTGGTATAGCAGGCGCCGCGGATCCGTTGCGGGTGCAGGGTGCTCGCCTACCTTAGCTGGATTGATGTCCTGTCCGTCCTTGAACTGGTTGATCCATGCAAGCCCATTACGTAAATCTTCTGCTGTATATGGGGGACAGTCCCGCTTCGGGGCTGCATCCTCTGTTGGTTGCAGAATGACCAGCTCAGCGTCATCGTACTTTCCGAGCCGGTTGAGTCGGCCAATACGCTGCTGAACTGCTGTTGCTGGGGCAAGCTCTGTCACCATGTACTGGAAGTCAACATCAACGCCTACCTCGAGCGTCTGCGTTGCTACGACAACATCAACGTCAGGATGGCCTTGGGGGGTGAAGATCCCCGGGTATTTCTTCTCGATGCCTTCTAGGTCGTGCGGCCGCAAACGACCGACCAGAAGTACTGCACGAACCTCTGCTTTCTTCAGCGCAGCGGAGATCTTGATTGCTGTGTCCACGTGGTTCACGATGCAACCAATGGTTCCCGTCCGGGTTTCGTCGTCGAGCCACTGCTCAATGCGGGCTATCGAACTATCGACGACGGCGCGATTCCCCATCTTGCCATTCCACTTCGGAAGCTGCTCATGGGTGATGCGCTTCGTGGCGTGAAGGCGCTGATGAAGAGCGTCGTCGCGGGGAAACTCAAGGTCATTGGGATCTACTCCGATAGAGGAGTACTCGGTATTGTGCGTAGACGGCGTCGCTGTCGTCTCGACTACCTGGAGTTCCGGAATCCCCGTTTTAGCTCCTGCTTGTTGGATATCTCGAATACGTCGCGCCGTTACCAGCAGCTGCCTATTGAGGTGTGCTTCATCGAGTACCACAACGGAGTCCATCGTCATGAGCGCGGTTTCACGTGGACGCGCATACAGCGTTGAACCGTAACCCTGGAAGAGCGCGCGTGAACCCCACATATCCGGCGTTGAGGCAATGACGGCGCAGCTCGAGAAGTCGCTAACAGGCAGTGAACGTGAGGTCAGACCGCCACGAAGCACTGACGCAACAAAAGGATGCCCTTGCCGGTTGCCGCTGAATGTCTGGAGTGCAGATGCCACTCGAAGAACAACATCCGATGCTGCTGCAGGGTCCCGCAGCGCCTCTTTGAGCATTGATTGGATAGAGAGTGCCCGCTGGTACTGGTTGTCCACAAGGCCGCGCCGGTTCACAACGGTATGTAGTCGACGTGGAATCCTGGGCGCATTCCCACACGCACTCAGCGCGTTGAGGAAAACGTGAACATCGACGACCGAAGACTTACCGGCGCCTGTTGGGGCGACGATTTGGTCTGGCCACACTCCGTGTTGCGCGACGTGGCCGACGAGTGCACGTTGCCAACTGAATGGTTTGTGCCCGCCATTCATTGCGGCAAAAAACTCGTCGAAATCATGTAACTGTATTGGTTCCATCATGACTCCTCTGTCTGTTCCGGAACGGGAAGCTCGATGTCGAGGGGATACAGCAGTCCCCCACCAAGGTGACGTGACTGGCCGAGCATTATCGCTGCTTGCGGATGGTGCAACCGCCCCAAGTCGAGAACAGCATCGTACGGCTGTACGGGGACGCCCTCCGGCGAATGGTGCGCGAACTTACGCACGGAGCGGGTGACGAGTTGCGTCTTGGCTACAACGACGTTGTGTTGTGCAACCTGGTCACGAAGAGAGATGTACCGCTTCGGCCCCTTCCCTTCTATGCTGAACCTGTCACGCCATACGAATCCTGTAGAGACCAGCGCTGAATCCGCGAGAGTCCATTCCGAGTCCTTATCGCGGATCCGCCGCAGCTCAGGAACGATGGGCATCTCGGTCGCCCAGAGACGGTGCTTGCCAGCTGCCGGTGCCGGCCAGAACCGGGTTCCAGATCTGGTGGTGTTTGCAAAGGATACACCGATTTTCCCTAAGCTGCTTGACCATAGATGCTGGATATGTACCGCTTCCTGTACTTGCTGCAGTTCTTCTGGTGAAGCACCGTTGGGTACAAAAAGCGTTAGTAGAGGGCCATTTTCTCCAAGCAGTTGGGCAAGCTCTGTCGGGATGTACTGGATGGAAAGCCGGTTTGCTGGGGGCAACACACCTTTGTTGTATTTCCCGGTAATCAGGGGGGCAGCGCCAAAACCAATCCGCGAAATCAGTGCCTTATGCATGCTGAGACACAGTGCGACGCGGTCGCGTTTGTCGACTTCTCGATCGAGATTGAACAAATACGCCGTCGCCCACGGCGCTGTTTCTGGCTCGCCTTCAACGGGCTCGTACCAAGTTTCACCGGTTGAAGCCTCTGACGGCTTTTCACTCGCCGGCTTCTGCCCCTTTGAGAACTTGTCACGGCTCAGCGATGGTGGTTTGGCTTTAAACCGCGCGTTAAACGCAGCGATCAGCGCATCAGTTCGGCCTTCGGCTGGCACAGAGCGCGAGTGAGCCTCGCGCGTGAAGCAGTTCGCCGTCGGAGAAAGCAACAGGTTCGGTTCAAAGCGCTCGGCGCTAATCGTGACTACGCTGTGGCTCTCGCCGAGGTACGGCACATCCTCAGCAAGAACTGTGAGTGTCTTAGCAACATCCTCTGGCACGTCATGCCACATGAAGCCGTAGTAGTCACGTACTGCGACGCCGTCAGAAATCGGGCGTGCTTCCACCTTTTTGCGAATCGAGTTCTTCGTAGCGTCGAATGTTCCTACATCTCTATACCCAATCCGGTGGGGACCTCGATTGAGGAGCAGTGTCTCAGGCTGGTACAGCCCGTTTGGTGGGTGTTTTTCAAGCCATCGCAGTGCTTTGAGCGACGCATCAGACGGCTGACCATCCTCGGACGTAGGCCCCTGACCAGCAGCAGCGAGAAGCGCAGCATGTAGTCGTAGGGGTGACGGCGAGTTTTCGACGGACCCGTCATTCCGATGCCCGTAGTAGGTGCCCAAAGGAAGCGACGCTTTCAACGTCAATTGGGCCATGATTACTCATCCTTTTCGCTTGGTTCGGCCGCTCCGGCGTAGATATCGGGGTTGCCGATGACTTCGCGGATCTGACCGTGCCAGTCAGCGACTCCAAGGGCCTCAGCGTGGTCGAGCGCCTCCTTGAGTAGCGCGTCAGCAGCCTCAATGGACAGCGGTGGTAGCTCTTTGTGCTCACCGTAACGCTGGTCAAGCTTGACGACGGGCGCTGCAACCTCAACGAGATCACAGTTGGAGCGGTAGTACAGTTCTTGCTCTGCACGGGCGATGAGCGCAAAGCCGAGGGCAGCGATGAGTGCACGGCCAGCAACGTTTTCTTCAGGGGTGCCACCGAAGCTGATCTGGCGCAACGCCGTGAAGCTGAGTACCCAGGAGCGAATCACGCGGGAGCAGGACACTCCTCCGAGCGGATCGAGTGAAGGGGCCAGTGCACCTACACCGACTGCGGAACCCGAGAACGTCTCATCTTTCTTGGCCTTCTTCACTTTGTCATGGATGCTCTTGAGCCTGCTTGCAGAAATCTCATCGGCCTGGTTATCGATGATCTTCTTGAAGGCAGCCGGGTCCAGCTGCACCGATGCCCCGACTGGGTCGACGCGTGCGCCACTGCGAGCCCCCTGCTGCTCGGAGCCTGGACGGGCCTGATCGGCGAGGACGCCGATGGTCTCTCCGGTGATCGAGCGTCGAATTCGAACTTGGTTCTCTGGACGGACGGAATCCCAACCACCGCAAAGGATTGCAATTGGCGCGGTGTTGAGGAGTGCTCGGTAGTTACGTGGCTTCGAGTCTCGAATCTCGCGGTACCAATCGGCCTGTGTAACGGGCTCACCCTCGTAGCTGCCGGCGCGGATGTGTCCATCAGCGAAACGGTGTGGCAGGTCAATATCGGTGAATGTCTCGTCGCCGTACGACAAAGCAATGCGTGGAATGCGGGAGATCAGTGGGTCGCCATCGAGAATAGAGTTGCTGATGCCTTGCTCGCCGCGGTTGGTTGACGACGCAGTGCTGTCAATAACCACAACTTCTGTTGGTTCGCCATTGATGTACCTGGTTTCGAATGCGAAGCAAGGCGAGCTCCCCTGCACGTACTTTGCTGGAGTGATGGATGCGTGCGACCCAGCCGCTGCAGAGAGCTCTGTGACGGATGACCAAACTGATGGGCCGCCAGGCTTACATGCTTCGAGAAGCTCTTCTAGATTCAACATAAGTGATCCTTTCGAAAATATGTGCAAACCCGCGCTTCTAATGTCCGGAGGCATTTCTATGCTTTGGGAAAGCACTTTGGAAACCAACGTTTGTCGGCTGATTGCAAGCATATCAGAAATATGATCCCCAAGAGCTACTGCACCAAGCAGACAGAGAGTATAGTTAATTGGGGTAAGCCACGCGGCGGAGTACGAGTGTTTTCACTTCACCAAGCGGAGAGAGATCCTCAATGAAAGGCCGCGTGACGAACTCCAAGGCTACCCCACCCAATCGTGAAAGATGAAGGAGGAGAGAATGCGGAGTCGGCGTTACTCCTCGTGATGCTTGTATCAAGAAGCTAAATAGACGGTTTTGTATTGGAGTGCGTTGTACAGCGAGTATATTTAAGTGAATGCATTGTCAGCAGGATTTCCAAGCGGTTTCTGGGAGAAATTAAACTAATGTCGGGTGCTGAAAGTTTCCTTAACCGGCTTCGCACGTTCAACGTGGTGCTCGACTACAACCCCGAGTACCCACCCATCATGGGCTTGACCAGCACACCTGGTTTTGCCTACATACCAAGAACAGAAGAGGACGAAGACTTCATGATGAAGATTCGACGGGGGGTCAAAGTCACGCCCCTGGGCAATCGCATCTGGAGGCTTCCAGAGGTCAAGAATTAACTCGCGCTAGTTGATAGCTATTCGTATCCATCAGGAAGGGGCTTAAGGGACATTTTGTGTGTATAAATCTATCTGGTTTCCTGGGATGACCTCGGACAACAACCAGATATGGTTTT
>NZ_JASPBG010000020.1:0-18838 GCF_030228125.1 Corynebacterium sp. UMB10119B | reverse complement strand
AAAACCATATCTGGTTGTTGTCCGAGGTCATCCCAGGAAACCAGATAGATTTATACACACAAAATGTCCCTTAAGCCTGGATTTTGGGAAGCGGCGTTGACAAAAGCCCAGGTCGGGGGTCGGCCAGGTGGGAATGTGGTGCGTACACAGAGGCCTCAGTGCCAAGAGACGCATGTTTGAATTCCGGCCTCCGCATTTCCGCAGGTCATAAATGTGCTAGTTGTTATCGGCTGCGTTGTTTGGCACCGGCACGAGGGGACTGACACCAAATTCCTGGATTTTGGGAAGTGGCGTTGGCAAAAGCCCAGGTCGGGGGTCGGCCAGGTGGGAATGTGGTGCGTACACAGAGGCCTCAGTGCCAAGAGACGCATGTTTGAATTCCGGCCTCCGCATTTCCGCAGTTCATAAATGTGCTAGATGTTATAGGTTGCGTCTTCTGGCACTGGCGGCCGAGATACGACACCAAATCCCGGGATTTTGGGAAGTGGCGTCGATAAAAGCCCAGGTCGCCGAAACTGCGTGAAGGAATGTGGTGCGCGGGGAGGGGCGGGTTCGGGCATGGGGGTGTCGGTGGGTACACTGCTGGCGTAATCGCAACCCCTAAGAAGGAGTCCTTTCCTATGCGTCACCACGCCGTAGCCGCAACGTTGTTGACCGCAACACTGCTGGTCACCGGGTGCACCGCCGAAAACTCAGCAGAAAACTCAGCCGAAAACACAGCCGAGCAGACGACCCAAACAACCCAGGAGGACACGACCCGCCTGCTCACGGACATCGACGGCACAGACGTGCGGGTGCCGAAGCAGGTGACGCGGTTGGCGGACACGTGGGACGTGAATAACCAGTTCGTGCTCATGCTCGGCGGCGGGGACACCCTGGTGGCTACCACTAAGGAAGCGAAGCGGCTGCCATGGCTGACGAAGATCTACCCGCACGTGACTGAGCTGCCGACGCCGGCATCGGGAACCCGGCTCAACGTGGAAGAGCTGAAGAAGGCCGACCCGGAGATGCTGCTGACCTCCTCGAAGGAACAGGTAGAGGCTGCGCAGGCGCAGGGGATCCCGGCGGCGAGGGTCGACTTTGATGACTTTGAGCAGCTGATGAAGTCCGTGCGCATTACGGCGAACGCGCTGGGCACCGAGGAGGCCGACCAGAAGGCGACCGAGTACGTGACCTACATGGAGCGCAACCTGAAGATGGTCGCGGACCGCCTGGGCGGCATGCCGGGGGAGAAGAAGCCGAAGGTGCTGCACATCGTTGGCGGGGAGGACGTCACGCAGGCGGACGGGCCGGACTCCCTGGTGGGGGAGTGGATTGCAGCGACGGGGGCTCGCAATGTGATCGAGGAGGTTGTGGACGTCACGACCGTCACCCCGCAAGACATTGTCGACGCCGCTCCGGACTTCATCATCGTGGGCGGTATGGAGGCGCAGCTGGGCGTCGATAAGCTGGTGAATGATCCTGCACTGGCGAACGTGCCTGCGGTGAAGCAGGGCAACGTGGTGAAGAACCCGGTGGGGACGTCGAACTGGGGCCGCTACTCGGCGGAGGAAGCGCTGCAGCTGCTGTGGGCAGCGAAGCTGTTCCACCCGGAGAAGTTTGAGGACGTCGACCTGGTTGCTGAGACGCAACAATTCTACTCAACGTTCTACGGATACGAGCTGAGCACCGAGGACGCGCAGCGGATCCTGGACGGCGAGGGCCCGGCGGCTTAAAAAAATTCTAAGAAGGCAAAGAAAAACCCGGCACCTCGTGTTCTAGGTGCCGGGTCTCTGCTTCGAATTTCTCTACTTGGGACTATACGGAACCAGCTGCGAAAAGGGGAATACCCGTGAGAAAATCGGCCTAAACTTTAAAGACAGGGACAACGAAGGTTTCTTAACTTTCTCTTAATTTCGCGCTGACCTTGGGGTATTCCAAATAGAAAAAAGTTTGAAAAACGGGGACACGTCACGCAGTTCAGCCCCGTACGGGGGAGGATGTAACGGGGGTAGCGGGAGTGTGACTCGCGACATAGCGAGTATGGGCTTGTGATTCCAGATGGTAGGTTAAGGGAGTACCTTATCCCCACTACGGAACGTTCGGCACGTACCTGCCGATGGAGGACCACATGGCATCAGTAACTTACGACAACGCAACGCGCATCTACCCGGGTGCGACCACGCCGAGTGTCGACAAGCTCAACCTTGAAATCGCGGACGGGGAGTTCCTCGTCCTCGTCGGCCCGTCCGGCTCCGGTAAGTCGACCGCGCTGCGCATGCTCGCCGGTCTCGAGGACACCAACGAAGGCCACATCCGCATCGGCGACCGCGACGTCACCCACGTCAGCCCGAAGGACCGCGACATCGCGATGGTCTTCCAGAACTACGCCCTGTACCCGCACATGACCGTGCGCGAGAACATGGGCTTCGCGCTGAAGATCGCCGGTATGGACAAGGCTGAGATCGATAAGCGAGTGGAAGAGGCCGCGAAGACCCTCGACCTGACCCAGTACCTCGACCGCAAGCCGAAGGCCCTGTCCGGTGGTCAGCGCCAGCGCGTGGCCATGGGTCGCGCCATCGTGCGCAAGCCACAGGTCTTCCTTATGGACGAGCCGCTGTCCAACCTGGACGCGAAACTGCGTGTGCAGACCCGTACCCAGATCGCGAACCTGCAGCGCCGCATGGGCGTGACCACCCTGTACGTCACCCACGACCAGACGGAAGCCCTCACCATGGGCGACCGCATCGCCGTGCTCAACTTCGGCGTCCTGCAGCAGGTCGGCACCCCGCGTGAGCTCTACGATCACCCGAATAACGTCTTCGTCGCAGGCTTCATCGGCTCCCCAGCCATGAACCTGTCCACCTTCGACGTCGACCTGAACGAGAAGGTGGCCAAGCTCGGCCGCGCCTCCATCCCGCTTTCCGACGAGCACATCTCCAACCTCACCGTGGAAGACGACGGCCAGGTCATCCTCGGCTTCCGCCCGGAGTCCCTGGAGGTCGTCGACGCAAACGCGCAGCACTCCATCCCGGTCGAAATCGACTTCGTGGAGGAGCTCGGCTCCGACTCCTACCTGTACGGCCACCTCGCAGGCGGCGGCTGGAAGGAAGAGGGCCTCGACGGAGAGACCTCCGGCCAGATCGTGGTGCGCACCGCGCCACTATCCGGCATCATGAAGGGCGACGTAGTCCACGTCCAGATCGTTGACGGTGGACTCCACGTCTTCAGCAAGGCAACTGGCCAGCGGATCTAAGGACACACATTGCGCGAGAAACTCAGCGTTGTCTCGCCCGTCTACGCACCAACACTGTTGAAAATGCCGTGGGCGCAGCCACTCGAGGACTGGTCCTCCGACCTCCTCGCGGCGCTGCCCCGCGGCATTTCGCGCCACACGGTGCGCCTCATCGAAGCTGACGGGCTGGTCTTCGCAGTCAAGGAAATCGGCGGGGAAGTCGCCTACCACGAGTACAACATGCTCAGGAGGCTTCAAGAGCTCGACGCCCCCTGTGTCGTCCCCGTCGCCGTCATCACGCACCGCGTCGACGAACACGGCGAGGAACTCACCCCCTGCCTAGTCACGGAGCACCTGCGGTTCTCACTTCCGTACCGCGACGTGTTCTCCCGCGACATCACCGTCGACACCATCAACAAACTGGTGCGCGCCCTGGCGGTGCTGCTGGTGCGCCTGCACCTGCTGCACTTCTACTGGGGCGACGTCTCCCTGTCCAACACCCTGTTCCGGCGCGACGCCGACCAGTTCTCCGCCTACCTCGTGGACGCTGAAACCGGCGAGTTCCACGACCCCATCTCCGACGGACGACGCCTCTACGACGTCGACGTCGCCCGCGTCAACATCATCGGCGAGATGATGGACCTGCAGGCAGGCGGCTACCTCAGCGAGGACGTCGACGTCATCACCCTTGGCAACGATATCGCCTCCACCTACAACGAACTGTGGGACCTGATGACAGGGGAGCTCATCGTCGAAGGTGATGCGTTCGGGGCGATCGCTGGGCGCGTCGCAAAGATTAATGAGCTGGGCTTCGACGTCGGCGAAGTCGAGATCGAACACGACGGGGAAGACACCTACCGGGTGATCATCGAACCCGCCGTCTTCTCCACAGGGTTCTACCAGAAAAAGCTGCTGCGGCTCACCGGGCTTGAGGTGCAGGACCGGCAGGCGCAGCGCCTCCTCGGCGAGATGGAGGTCTACCGCGCCGTGCGCTACGGCGGCAAGCTCCCCCTCGAAGCCGTCGCGCACCGCTGGATGGTAAAGAACTACGAACCCATCGTGGAACTCATCCCGCCGCAGCTGCGCGAGAAGCTCGAACCCGCGCAGATTTTCCACGAAATCCTGGATCACCGCTGGTTCATGAGCCAAAACGACCAGCGCTACGTCACCTTGGCCGAGGCGGCGCAGTCCTATTTCGATCATGTGCTGCCGGGGCATCCGGACGAAGCAATCGTCTATAAATTACCCCCGGAGATGTGACGCGGGCCATAATGTTTGCCGTGCTCCATAAATGGTCACTATGCTGAGGTAGTACCTTATAACGCGCCGTGAACCGCATCGGGTAACGCTGGCAAGGAGCACGGCTACACATGAAGGATGGCCCATGAAGAAATTCACGCGAGCTTTTGCCTCAACCGCTGTCGCAGCACTGGCAGCATCCGCCCTCGTCGCCTGTGGCGGCGGTGGCGACACCGAAGGTCCGAACGTCTACTTCCTCAACTTCAAGCCTGAGCAGGACGCGACCTACCAAGCAATCGCCGAAGAGTACACCGCAGAGACCGGCGTCCCAGTCAAGGTCGTCACCGCGGCGTCCGGCAACTACGAGCAGACCCTGCGCACCGAGGTCGGCAAGTCCGACGCTCCGACGCTCTTCCAGATGAACGGCCCAACCGGCTTCAAGACCTGGAAGGACTACACCGCAGACCTGTCCGACTTCTCCCTCGCGCAGGACCTCAACGAGGACGTCACCCCGCTCACCGCGGAAGACGGCACCGTGCGCGGCATCCCGTTCGCAGTTGAAGGCTTCGGCATCATCTACAACGAGGACATCACCGATAAGTACTTCGCACTGCCAAACCCGGCAGTCGCCTCCATGGACGAAGTCAAGAACTTCGAATCCCTGAAGAAGCTCGCCGAAGACATGCAGTCGAAGAAGGACGAGCTTGGCATCGACGGCACCTTCGCCTCCACCTCCCTCACCAGCGGTGAGGACTGGCGCTGGCAGACGCACCTGGCCAACGGCCCGATGCACTTCGAGTTCGAGGACCTCGGCACCACCGACGCAGAGGACGTCACCTTCAAGTACAACAAGGAGTTCAAGAACCTCTTTGACCTGTACCTGAACAACTCCACCGTCGCGCCGACCCTGGCACCGTCCAAGGCAGTCTCCGACTCCATGGCAGAGTTCGCACTCGGCCAGGCAGCCTTCGTCCAGAACGGTAACTGGGCATGGTCGCAGATCGCCGACGTGAACGGCAACGTCGTGAAGGAAGACAAGATCAAGTTCCTCCCGATGTACATGGGCCTCCCAGATGAGGAGAAGACCGGCATCAACGTCGGCACCGAGAACTACCTCGCCATCAACGCCAAGGCTCCAGAAGAGGACCAGCAGGCCACCAAGGACTTCCTGAACTGGCTGTTCACCTCCGAGGCAGGCAAGAAGCACGTCATCGAGGACCTCGGCTTCATCGCGCCGTTCAAGAACTACACGGAGACCGACGTCCCGGCAGACCCACTGGCACGCCAGGTGCAGGAGGCAATCTCCAACACCGAGCTGACCACCCTGCCATGGGACTTCCAGTTCTTCCCATCCCAGCAGTTCAAGGATGACTTCGGCGGCAACCTCGCCCAGTACGCATCCGGCAACATGGAGTGGGCAGACGTCGTCGCTAAGTTCAGCGAGGACTGGAAGGCCGAAAAGGGCTCCAACTAAGCACTGAACATGTTGTAAACCAGAGCGCGGGGTGTGCGAACAGCGCACTCCGCGCTTTTTATTCCCCAGATAGGCACCACAAATGCAGCAATCACTGAAGAAATATTTCCCAATCTTCGTACTGCCGACGCTGCTTGCGTTCTTGATCGCCTTCCTTGCCCCATTCGTCATTGGTTTCCTGCTGTCATTCACCAGCTTCCACACCATCACCGACGCAACCTGGGTAGGAGTCGACAACTACGTCCAAGCGTTCCAAGCACGAGAAGGCTTCGTCCGAGCGTTCGGATTCACCGCCCTCGTCTCCATCGTTTCCATCATCACCGTCAACGTCTTCGCGTTCGCAATCGCCTGGACACTGACACGGAAACTCAAAGGCACCAACTTCTTCCGTACCGTATTCTTCATGCCGAACCTCATCGGCGGCATCGTCCTCGGCTACACATGGCAATCCATGATCAACGCCGTGCTCGCCCAATACGGCACCACGATTGTCTCCGACTGGAAGTACGGCTACCTCGGCCTGGTCATCCTCATTAACTGGCAGCTCGTCGGCTACATGATGATCATCTACATCGCCGGCCTGCAGAACGTGCCACCAGAGCTCATCGAAGCAGCAGAACTCGACGGCGTCTCCAAGTGGGAAATGCTCCGCCACGTGACCATCCCAATGATCATGCCGTCCATCACCATCTGCCTCTTCCTGACCCTGTCCAACACCTTCAAACTCTTCGACCAGAACCTCGCGCTCACCAACGGTGCACCAGGCGGCGCAACCGAAATGGTCGCTCTGAACATCGTCAACACGATGTTCCTGCGCAACAACGTCGAGGGCGTCGGCCAAGCAAAGGCCGTCATCTTCGTCGTAGTGGTCGTCGTCATCGCAATGTTCCAGCTGCGCGCAACACGCAGCAAGGAAGTGGAGGCATAACCCATGGCAACCAAAACAAAGGCACCCGTCACCGCCTCCGAGGCGAGCGTCAGCGGCCCAGCCAAAGTACTCATCTACGCGGTGCTGGTATTCCTCACCGTGGTCTTCCTCGGACCAATCGTGTTCATCTTCCTGAACTCCTTCAAGCAGAAGTTCGCAATCTCCAACAACCCATTCGCCATCCCACTCGGCGACATGTGGGCCGGACTCGAAAACTACATCACCGGCATCCAAGGCGAAGGCTTCGCGTGGGCCATCGTGTGGTCCTTCACCATCACGATCCTCTCCGTCGCCTCCATCGTCTTCTTCTCCTCGATGACCGCCTACTACATCACCCGCGTGAAAACGTGGTGGACGTCCACGCTGTACTACCTGTTCGTGTTCTCCATGGTCATCCCGTTCCAGATGGTGATGTTCCCAACCGTCACCATCGCCGACCGCCTCGGCCTGGCCAACCCGCTCGGCATGGTGGTGCTCTACACCGGCTTCGGTGCAGGCCTATCCGTCTTCATGTTCGCCGGCTTCGTCAAGTCGATTCCGCTCGAGATTGAAGAAGCAGCAACCATCGACGGCTGCAGCCCACTGCAAACGTTCTTCCGCGTCGTCCTCCCGATGCTCAAGCCAACCGCAGTGACCGTCGCCATCCTCAACGCAATGTGGGTCTGGAACGACTACCTGCTGCCATACCTCGTCATCGGCCTGTCCACCCCATACCGCACCATCCCAGTGGTCATCCAGCAGTTCGTTGGATCCCAGGGCAACCGCGACATGGGCGCAATGATGGCAATGCTCGTGCTCGCCATCGTCCCGATCATCATCTTCTACATGTCTTCCCAGAAGCACATCGTGGAGGGTGTCGCAGCTGGCGCCGTGAAGGGATAACATGCTGGCGTGAGCCTTTTCAATCCCGATTCCCGATTTATGTCCGCCTTCACCTTGATGGCGGACATTGTCATTGTCAACATGCTTTTCGTGCTGTCCAGCCTGCCCATCGTGACGGGCGGCATGGCGATCCGCGCGGCGAACGTCGTCACCGGCTACATGGTCGAAGGGCGCGGCTCCCGCTACGGGCTGCACTACCTCCGCGAGTTCCGCTACGGCGGCGGCAAATTCGGTGGCGCCTCCACCCAGTGGTGGGGGATCCTCGTCGCCCTCGGCCTCGGCGTTATCTACCAACAGTGGGTCATCTTTCAAGCAGGTATCGACGGCCACCTCCTCAACCTCACGCAAGGGCTCACCCTGTCCGGCATTCTCATCATCGCCGGCATCAGCGTGTGGTTCTTCGCCCTCCAGGCGCAGCTGGACCTCCAGGCGACCTCAGAAGGGCAGCAAAAAGCGCCCCTGGGCGAAACCCTGGGGCGCTCCGTGATCCTCACGTTCCAGCAACTGCCACGCACCCTCGGCGCACTCCTGTGCATCGGGGCGGCGGCATCCCTGCCGCTGTGGACCTCAGTTGCCGTGTGGGTCCCCGCCTACTTCTTTTTGGTGCCGGCGCTCACGCTGTTTCTTGTGCAGCTGCTCGTCGCGGCACCGCTCGGGCGGGGGCTCGCTAGCGACTAGGCGTCCTGCGCCTGAATCTCCTTAGCGCGTTCCATATCCTGCGTGACGATCTTGCCCTTCGCGAAACGGTTCACAATCATCGCGATCGCGCCGTCACCGGTCACGTTCGCCGCGGTACCGAAGGAGTCAACCACAATGTAAGCGGCGATCATCAGGGAGATCATCGACTCGTCGAAGCCGAGGTTCGCCTGCAGCAGGCCAACAGCCGCCATGATCGCGCCACCAGGCACGCCCGGCGCAGCAATCATCATGATGCCAAGCAGCAACACGAAGCCGACGACCGCGCCACCGGTGATCGGCAGCTGCGCCATGAACACAATCGCCAGGGCGTACAGCGTAATCTTCATCATCGAACCGGACAGGTGAATCGTCGCGCACAGCGGCACGATGAAGCCCGCCACGTTCTCGTCCACCTTGTTCTTCAAGGTGGACTCGTACGTCACCGGAATCGTCGCCGCCGACGAAGACGTACCCAGCGCGGTGAAGTACGCCGGCAACATGTTCTTCAGCGCCGTGAACGGGTTCTGACCAGCCACCGCACCCGCGATCAAGTACTGGCCCAGCACGATCACGATCGTCATGCCGACCGAGAGCAGCAGCACCACGCCGAACGCGGCCATCGTCGAACCGAAGTTCTCGTTCATAGCCAGGTTCAGGAACGTACCGAAAATGAACAGCGGCAGCAGCGGAATAACGAAGCTCTGGACCACCTTCATAATCACGTCACGCAGCTCGTTGAGCACCTCGTGCATCGTGCGGGACTTCACCGTGGTCATCGCGATACCAATCACGAACGCGAGCAGCAACGCCGACATCACCTCAAACGGTGCAGGCATTTCCACCTCGAAGAACGGCGACAGGCCGCCCTCGGAGGGGTCGTCGATATCTGTACGCAGCTGCGTACCAGCCAGCAACGTTGGGTAGAGTGCTGAAGCCACACCCCAGGCAATCAGGCCGGAAATGATCGTGGATCCGTAGGCGACCCCGGCCGTGATACCCAACCACTTACCCGCGCCCTTGCCCAGGCCCGCAATCGCGGGGGCGATCAGGGAGAAGATGAGGATTGGGACGAAGAATCCCAGGAAGTTCGAGAACAGGCCATTGAACGTCACGAAGACGCGCGCGAGCCAGTCAGGAAAGAAAAAACTGCACAGAAAGCCGGCGACGATCGCCACGACAATCCAGAAGAGCAGCGAGCTCAACACTTTCGATTTCATTGTTGCACCTTTAATACGAGGCGATGGACAGATCCACAGGCGAAAAACCTGTGATGGTTATGCTATACGGTATGTTGCTTGCACAGAGCCCTAATGGGCCATTTTCTGACACAAGTTCCATAAATACTATCATTGGGATACTCCTTATAGTATTCACTGTGGCACTTCTCATACCCGGCGTCCTCGCGACCGCCGGGAAGCTGCCCGGCAACGGCGTGATCGGGCTGCGTGTCCCGGAAGTTCGCAAGCACGAGTCCACTTGGCGCCAAGCACACCGCGTCACCGGCCCCTTCTGGGTGCTCGCCGCAGTCGCCTTCGCCATCGGCGCCGCCTTTGCATTTATTGCATACGGCTGGATGTGGATTCTCGTCGCCGTGGCGGTCATCGCCGCACTCGTGAGCATCTCCGTCGGCGGCAACTTCGGAGCCCGCGCCGCCGCGCTTGTCGACGCCGCCCTGGACGCCTCAGACTCAGACTCCTCAGACGAGCCCGCCGTGGACCTCGGCGCGCTACGCAAGGCCGCCGGGAAGGCGGACGAACAGCAGTAGCAGTTTTATATTCACGCTGTACGCAGGGAGTTTGGTGGTTCCGCGTACAGCGTTCGCTCTCTCCGCTACCTTTACACCTATGACTTTCACGACTCAGAAGAACTGGTGGTGGCTCCCGAACACGGCGAGCCGCCTCTTCTAGTACGTTCTAGAGTCCCAACAACGGCCCGCCGGCTTGTAACCACAAGCACCGCGGGCCGTTTGCTTTGGCTCACACGCCCTCGGTGTACCAACACACGAAGGACGACCATGAGCACACACACCACCCGCCGCGTGAAGTACCACGCGGACGCCGCCAGCCTCTTCGCGCATCTCGGCGGCACCACGACCCGGGACACCGTCCTGCTGGAATCCGCCGACATCACCACCCGCTCCGGTATCCAATCAGTCGCGGTGCTGCGGGCCGCGGTGCGCGTCACCTGCTCGGGCAGCCACGTACACGTCGAGCCATTGACCCCCTTCGGGCGCACGGTGGCTGCTCAACTGCGGGAGCAGCTGGGGGAGTACCACGTCGGCGAGAACGTCTACGCGTTTCCGCCTGTTGCCGCTGCTGTTGTTGCGGACGAGCGCGAGCGCCTCACCGCCACCTCTACCGTCGAAGTGTTGCGTGCGCTCCGCCGCTTCGGGTTCCTCGCCGGTGGCTTCGCCTACGACTACCTCGAAACCTTCGAGGCGCTTCCGGCCGTCGCCGACGGCGCCAACACCTACCCCGACTACCAGTTCGTCCTCGCCGAAGTGCTCCTGCGCATCGACCACCAATCACAGACCGCAACGCTCAGCGGGATTGGGATTGACGAGCTCGCCGAGCATATCGACGCCGCTTCGCCCACGCCCTTACGTTCTTCGGAGGGGCCCGGCGGCACCCTGGTTGCTCGCGCCGACATCCCCGACGCGCAGTTCTGCGCCGACGTGGAGCGACTCAAGGAACACATCTACAACGGGGACATCTACCAAGTCGTGCCCGCCCGCAGCTTCGTCACCGACTGCCCGGACGCGTTCGCCGCGTACCTCCAACTGCGCGCGACTAATCCTTCGCCGTACATGTTTTACCAAAGGGGCGTCGATAAGCATGGTGAGCCTTTCGAGCTCTTCGGCGCCTCCCCCGAGTCCAACCTGAAGTACACCAACGCCGACCGCGAGGTGCAGCTGTACCCGATCGCGGGGACGCGGCCGCGCGGGCTTGCCGCGGACGGGACGGTCGACCACGAGCTGGACACGCGGATGGAGCTGCAGCTGCGCACCGACGCCAAAGAAGTCGCCGAGCACACCATGCTCGTGGACCTCGCGCGCAACGACGTCGCCCGCGTTGCGGAGCCCGGCACGCGGCGAGTTGCCGAGTTGCTGCAGGTAGACCGGTATTCGCGCGTCATGCACCTCGTATCCCGGGTCTCAGCGCGGCTGGCTGGGGACCTCGACGCACTCGACGCGTACCGGGCGTGCATGAACATGGGCACGCTCACCGGGGCGCCGAAGCTGCGCGCCACTTCGCTGATCCGCTCGCTCGAGGGCGCGCGGCGCGGGTCTTACGGCGGAGCAGTCGGCTACCTGGACAGCAACGGCGACTTTGACACCTGCATCGTGATCCGTTCCGCGTACGTCACCGGCGGGAAGGCGATCGTGCAGGCGGGTGCCGGAGTCGTGCGCGACTCCAACCCGCAGTCCGAAGCCGACGAGACGCTGCACAAGGCGTACGCGGTACTCAACGCCATCGCGCTGGCCGCCGGCGCAGAACTGGAGGTAACCAAATGATTGTGCTGCTGGATAACCAGGACTCGTTCGTTTACAACTTGGTGGACGCGCTTGCTGAGCATGAGTCAGTAGTGTTCCGTAACACTGTTGACGCGGACTCAATACTGGCGCTGGATCCTTCACTGATCGTGCTTTCACCAGGCCCTGGGTACCCGGCCGATGCCGGCTGCATGCCCGAGCTGATCCGCCGAGCGCAGGGCAGCGTGCCGATGCTCGGCATCTGCCTCGGCTACCAGGCCCTCGTAGAACACTTCGGCGGCACCGTCCAGCCCTGTGGGCCCGTCCACGGCGTCTCGGACACCATGAGACTAACGTCGGAGGGCCTTGCGTCCGGGCTCTTCCGCGGCATGACCAGCCAGCTCGGACACCCCGGGCGCGACGTGCCGGTCGCGCGCTACCACTCGCTCGGGGCGGTGTCCCTCCCTACGGGAATGCACGCTTTGGCACGCACCGGGGACATCGTCATGGCCGCCGCAACCGACGACGGCATGTCCATCGGGCTGCAATTCCACCCCGAATCGATCCTCACACCCGCAGGCCCAACGATGCTGCGCCGGTGCGTCGACAAGCTGAAGAAAGGAAACTAACCATGGCAACCGAACGATCCCTGACCACCCTCAAGCGCTTCCTGGACAACCGGGAGCCGACACTCGAGGAAGCCATCGAGGCATTCACCCCGCTCACCGTCGGCGACTACGACGACGTCCACATCGCAGCACTCCTGGCCACGATCCGCACCCGCGGCGAAACCTTCGCCGACATCGCCGGCGCGGCACGCGCGTTCCTCGCCGCAGGCCGACCGTTCCCGGTGACGGGGGAGGGGCTGATGGACACCGCCGGCACCGGCGGCGACGGCGCAAACACCATCAACATCACCACCGCGGCATCGTTGGTGGCGGCCGCTGGCGGAGTGCCCATGATCAAGTGCGGCAACCGCTCGGTGTCCTCGAAGTCCGGCTCCGCTGACGTCCTCGAGGCCCTGAACATCCCACTCGACCTCGACCCCTCGCGCGCGGTGCGACAGTTCGAATCCTCCAACTTCACCTTCCTCTTCGCACCGGCGTACAACCCGGCCATCGCGCACGTGCAGCCGGTGCGCAAGGCGCTCGGCGTTTCCACGCTGTTTAACACGATGGGACCGCTGCTCTCGCCGGCGCGGCCGGAATACCAGATCATGGGCATCGCCAACCCGGCGCAGGGACGCGTCATCGCTGAGACGATGCGCGAGCTGGGGCGGGGGCGCGCGCTCGTCGTCCACGGTGCAGGAACCGATGAGCTGGCGGTCCACGGCGAGTCGCAGGTCTGGGAGCTGGGCCGGGACGGTTCCATCACTGAATACGTGCTTACGCCGGAGGAACTCGGCCTCAAGCGCTGCTCGCTCGAGGACCTACGCGGCGGCGACGGCGTGGAGAATGCCGCCGCCATCCGCGCGACGTTCGCGGGGGAGGGCCCGGAGGCGCACCGCTCGGCCGTCGCCGCCGGTGCGGGTGCCATGTTCTACCTCAACGGCACAGCGCCGACCATCGCCGACGGCGTCACCCACGCCCTCAACCTGCTTGCCGACGGCACCGTGCAAGCATGGTTGCAACGACACGAGGAGGCTGATTACAGTGCCTAAACAATTACCCACCGTGCTCGAAGGGATCGTGGCAAGCCGACGCGGCGATTTGGCAGCGATCCGCGAGCGTCTTGCCCACGTGAATGTCGCAGCGCTGCCGCGCTCGGAGCGTTCACTCTACGACAACCTGAAGCGCGAGGGCACCAGCTTCATCATGGAATGCAAGTCCTCCTCGCCGTCCCTCGGCCTGATCCGCGCCGACTACAAGCCAGGGGAAATCGCCTCGGTATACTCACGCTACGCCGCCGGCATCTCCGTGCTGTGCGAGCCCTCCCGCTTCGGCGGCGACTACGACCACCTGGCCACGGTCGCCTCAAGCACGCACCTGCCCGTGCTCTGCAAGGACTTCGTCATCGACGAAGCCCAGGTCTACGCCGCGCGCTACTTCGGCGCCGACGCTATCCTGCTCATGCTCTCGATTCTTGACGACGCCAGCTACGCCCACCTCTCCGGCCGCGCCGAGTCCCTCGGGATGGACGTGCTCACCGAAGTGATTAGCGAGGAGGAGGCCGTGCGGGCTGGTCGACTCGGCGCGCGGATCTTCGGCGTGAACCACCGGAACCTCCACGACCTGTCGATTGACCTAACGCGCTCCGCCCGGTTGGCGCGACTCGCTCCTGCCGAAGCGGCGGTGGTGTCGGAGTCCGGCATCCGGTCCGTGGAGACTGTGCGTCAGCTCGGCGGGCACTCGGACGGGTTCCTGGTCGGATCGCAGCTGACCAGCCAGCCGGACATCGACCTGGCCGCCCGGGAGTTGGTGTACGGGCCGAACAAGGTGTGTGGGCTGACATCGTGGAGTGCTGCGCAAGCTGCCAAGGCGGCGGGCGCGGTGTACGGCGGGCTCATCTTTGAGGAGTCGAGCCCGCGCAATGTTTCACGTGAAACATCGGCGGACATCATCGCGCACGAGCCAGGGCTGCGGTACGTCGCGGTTTCCCGCCGCACGTCCGGGTACGGCGAACTAATCCAGCCCGGCATCCACGCCGTGCAGGTGCACGCGCCGTACCAGGGATCGCTCGAGGCAGAACGCTCCCTGGTCGAGCGGGTGCGCGCAGAGATCGGGGAGGGCGTCGAGCTCTGGCGGGCGGTCTCCATGAGTGAGTCATCCGGCGTAGAGGTTGCGCTGGGGATCCTAGGGGGCGTCGACAAGCTGGTGCTCGACGCGCGCGACGGCGGTTCCGGCGAGACCTTCCGCTGGGCCGACATCCCGGACGAGGTACGCGGCGACTCGCTCCTCGCCGGCGGGCTGCACCTGGGCAACCTTGCGGACGCGCTCGCCGTCGGCTGCTCCGGCGTAGACCTCAACTCGGGCGTCGAATACCCTGCTCAGGCCGGGCGTAAGGACGCGGGCGCGCTGCGGCGGGCCTTCGAGATCATCGGCAACTACCACTACCCAAGGACAGAAAATGACTGATTACACCCACGGCGGCAGCACCATCCTGCCCGCATACTACGGCGAATTCGGCGGGCAATTCGTCCCCGAATCGCTCCTGCCGGCGCTTGACCAACTCGAGCGAGCGTTTGTCGACGCCCTCGCCGACGAAACCTTCATGGCCGAATACCGCGCGATGCTTCGCGACTACCTCGGCCGACCGACCCCGCTTACCGAATGTCGCAATCTGCCCCTCAACTGCGCGAACGCGCGCATCTTCCTCAAGCGCGAGGACCTCGTGCACGGCGGCGCACACAAGACGAACCAGGTCATCGGCCAAGCACTACTGGCGAAGAAGATGGGCAAAACCCGCATCATTGCCGAGACCGGCGCCGGCCAACACGGCACCGCCACCGCGCTCGCCTGCGCTTTACTGGGTTTGGATTGCGTCATTTACATGGGCAAGACCGACATGGCGCGGCAGGAGCCAAACGTTTACCGCATGCGGCTGATGGGTGCTGAGGTAGTGGGCGTCGACTCCGGCGCCGGCACCCTGAAAGACGCCGTCAACGAGGCACTACGCGACTGGACCGCCACCTTCCACGAGTCACACTACCTGCTCGGCACCGCTGCCGGACCGCACCCGTTCCCCAAGATCGTCAAAGAGTTCCACCGCGTGATCTCCGCCGAGGCGAAAGCCCAGATGCTTGAGCACACCGGCGGACTGCCGGACGTCGTCTGCGCCTGCGTCGGTGGCGGCTCCAACGCCATCGGGATGTTCGCCGAGTTTATCGACGAGGAGGGCGTCGAACTCGTCGGCGTCGAACCCGGGGGAGAGGGCGTGGGCGTCGGCAAGCATGGCGCCGCGATTGCTGCCGGGACCGTCGGCATTCTGCACGGCACGCGCTCCTACCTGATGCGTGACACCGACGGCCAAGTGGCTGAGTCCTACTCAATATCCGCCGGCCTGGACTACCCCGCGGTCGGACCCGAGCACGCACACCTTGCCAAGACAGGCCGAGCGAAGTACGTTCCCGTCACCGACGAATCCGCCCTGCGTGCGTTCCAGTTGCTGTCACGGCACGAGGGCATCATCCCGGCGCTCGAGTCCTCGCATGCGTTGGCGTACGCGCTGCAGCGCGCGGCGTCCCACCCGGCTGACGCGGAACCGCTCACAATCCTCGTTTCCCTTTCGGGCCGCGGCGACAAGGACGTCGCCCACGTCCGCGCGACACTCGCCGAACACCCGGAATGGGTCGAAAGTTCACCGAAGGAGACCAACTAACATGTCCACCCCTACTACGTCACGTTACGAAAGACTCTTCGCCTCGCTGCATGAGAGGGGAGAGGGGGCCTTCGTCCCATTCATCATGCTTTCCGACCCAACCCCCGACGACGCCCTCCAAATCATCGACGCCGCCGTCACCGCCGGAGCCGACGCCCTCGAACTCGGCGTCCCGTTCTCCGACCCCGTCGCCGACGGCCCCGCCATCCAGGCGGCACACGTGCGGGCACTCGATGGCGGAGCGACCGTCGATAAGGCACTGTCACAAGTTCGGACGATCCGCGAGCGATACCCCGAGCTGCCGATCGGCATGCTGATCTACGCCAACGTCGCCTACGTGCGCGGTCCTTCCTCGTTCTACGAAGCGTTCCGAGAGGTCGGCGCGGACAGCGTGCTACTCCCGGACGTTCCGGTACGCGAATCGGCGCCGTTCAGCGAAGCTGCTCTTGCCGCGGGTGTCGACCCGATCTACATCGCCCCTGCCAAAGCCAGCCCGCAGACTTTGGAGGGCGTCGCCGCCCAGTCCCGCGGGTACATCTACGCCATCTCCCGTGACGGCGTGACCGGCGCCGACAAGGAAGCCTCCGTCGACGGCCTTCGCGAGGTAGTGGACAACGTGCAAGCATACGGCGGCGCCCCGGTGCTGCTCGGGTTCGGGATCTCCACACCGCAGCACGTCGCGGACGCAATCGCAGCCGGGGCAGCAGGCGCCATCACCGGCTCCGCGATTGCGAACATCGTGGCTAAATACACCGAACACACGCACCCAAACCCCGCACACATCACGGACATCGACGCGCTGACCGCCGAGCTGTCCTCCTATGTCGCGGCAATGAAACAGGCTACTATCAGGTCATGACTTGTTCACGACGCATGTTCCTCCTCGGCACCGCCACCACCTTCGCCGGCGCGTTCCTCGCCGCCTGCGGATCTGAACCAACCGCCGAGGTAGCCAAAACCCAAGTACCCGTCGGCAGCGCCGTCATCCTCGACGGCTTCATCATCGCCCAACCGACCGCCGGGGAGTACGTCGCATACTCCCAAACCTGCCCCCACCAGGGCCAGAAAATCACCAAGGTCGATGGGGACACTGTTCGCTGCACCGGCCACGGCTCCGTCTTCAGCATTATCGACGGCTCCGCAGTCTCCGGCCCAACGCAGAATCCACTGACCCCAGCGCAGCTGACAGAAGAGGGTGAAACGCTGAACGCGTCGATGTAAAACTGCTGATTTCTCGGCCTGCCTGGCGTGGTCTGCGTGGCTATCATGTGTGCATGCCAGGTTTTCTTCGCCGTATTGACCCCTTGCTCCTCGGCATCATCCTCGCCGCGGTACTCGCGTTCATTGCGCCCGCCCGAGGCTCCTTTGCCGAGGGCTTTTCCATTGCTGTCAAACTTGCAATCGGTTTGCTGTTTTTCCTCTATGGTGCACGTCTTTCCACCCGCGAGGCGCTGCAAGGTTTGACGAACTGGCGCCTGCATTCAATCATCCTTGCCTTCACGTTCATCGCATATCCTTTGATCGGCCTGGCCATGCGCCCCACAACCGCTTTCATTTCCGACCCGGTGTACCAGGGGATCCTCTACCTTTGCCTGGTGCCGTCGACCGTCCAGTCCTCAGTTGCACTGACGGGCATCGCGCGCGGCAATGTGCCGGGGGCGGTGGTGGCGGCGAGCCTGTCGTCGATAGTTGGTGTCGTAGCGACGCCCGCCCTCGTTATGGTCCTGATGGGTGCCGACAGTGGCATTCATATCGATGCATCCGTGTTCCGGAATGTTGCATTACAGTTGCTCCTTCCTTTCGTGCTGGGTCAGGTCGCTCGGGCAGTGGTGCCTGGTGTTGCTGGCTTCGCTGGGCGGAAAGCTACCAAGCTTGTTGACCGCGGGTCCATTTGGATGGTCGTGTACTCGGCGTTCTCAGCCGGTGTTGTTTCTGGCGTGTGGTCAAATGTTTCTGCGCTCGAGTTGGTCTTCCTCTCTGCGTTCGCTCTGGTTCTGGTTTGCGTCATGCTGTGGGTGACGCGGGTTGTCCCGGAGGCCTTGAGGTTCTCGAGGGCGGACACGGTAGCCATCCAGATGTGCGGGACGCAGAAGTCTTTGGCGGCGGGGCTGCCGATGGCGTCGGTTATCTTTGGCGGCGGTCAACTCGGTGTGCTGATTGTGCCGTTGATGGTCTACCATCTGATTCAGTTGATGACGTGCTCCGCGTACGTCTCGCGCATTGCCCAAACCACAGCTTCGAAGGAATAGTTTCACGTGAAACATTACGTCCGGATTCATTACAGCGCTCCAGATCTTGGGGGAGAGCTTCTCAATATTGCCGAACTTGAGGAGCTGAACCCTCGCGAATGTACGATGGTTCGGATGATCGAGCTGGACCCGAGCGAGACCATTACTGGCATTTATACCGACGGCAAAGTGATTGGTCAGGCGAATGAGCCGATGTCTATCGTTCCGCACCCAGACCTGTACGCACAGTTCGAGGGCATTTCTGCGACAGCCATTGCGGTAGAGGAGTTCGAGGCGCTGTGGGCTGAGGCTTGTAGTCTGCTGGGGCATGCTTAAACCTTGGGTGTGTCCCAATCCCACGTCGGTGCGGCTTCATCCGCAAACGAATCCACACCCCACCCATCCA
>NZ_JASPBG010000019.1:0-19287 GCF_030228125.1 Corynebacterium sp. UMB10119B | reverse complement strand
CGGACGGTGTCGGGGAACTTTGCGGGCATCGGAATACCTTCCAGCCCTCAACACTCCAACGAAATGTCCGCGCTCCCCCAAAAAGCGGATTACTACATTCCTGTTACTACCATCTAGGAAAATGCCGGCCCTATTCCTGGGCAGCCACGGCCCCTGAGCCGTGTTTCTTGGCGGGCACCCACTTCAGCGCGAACGCCACGACCACCACCGCAACGGCGATCAGGAACGACACCCAGCCGAACGCGGTGGTGAACCCGGCGATGATGGCGATTGGGGCGAGGATGGTCATACCGATCTCGAATGGGGCGAAGCCGACGTAGGCCACACCGTATTCGTTGAGAGTGCCGGACTTCAGTTTGGGGTCGACCATCTTGAGCAGGGCGATACCGGTGGCGACGGCGGCGGTTGCCCAGCCCCAGCCGAAGATGCCGCGCTCGAGCCAGTTTTCGCCGAAGAAGAGCGGGCCGGCCCAGGCCATCCATACGACGCAGAAGACGGTGCCGAGCACGAACATGATGAGCAGGGCCTGCCAGTACCCGGCGAGTGCTGCGGGGACGATGGAGGCGATGCCGAAGGCGATCATGAAGTCGGTGGCGGCGCCGGAGACGGTGGAGATGGTTTCGCGATCGAGGTAGTTGGGTCGCTTGAAGGCGACGAGCAGGCCGCGGCCGATGAGTCCGATGACGAAGGCCATGGCGAACAGTGGGATGGAGACGTTGCTCCACATGCTCTTGATCCAGGTGTTGACGGTGTAGGCGATCAGCACGGTGATGAGGATGAATCCGGCGTGGAGTGCCAGCGGTTCGATGGAGGATGGGTTTGTGGTTGCGCGTCCGATGGAGGGGCGCTCGGACTCGGCGGCGATGTAGCCGGTGCGCAGGTCTTCGGGGAGGGTGCCACGGAGTTCGGTTGCCTTGCCTTTCCGGATACCCCAGTTTGCAACGATGACGCCACCAACGATAGCGACGAGGGTTCCCACGGTGGCGGAGGTGAATCCGATGGAAGACGCTTCGGCGATGCCGATGTCCTCAAGTGCAGAGCCGACGGCGGCGGCGGTGCCGAAGCCGCCGACGAAGCCGACCGGGAGCATCATGCCGAACCATGGTTCGGTGCCGAAGAATGGCGCGAAGAAGTACAGCCCCAGGAGGATGAAGATGCCCCACTGGCCCATGAACATGGCCGTCGAGTAGCCCCACATGTTGCGGGCGCCTGAGGCGACGGAGCCGCCGAGGTTCATGGAGTAGGCCATGGAGGCGAACACGACGGCGATGAGCAGCGTTGTGTAGGTGCCGACTTGGTCGGACCAGTGAATGACGCCGAGGACCTCTTGCCCGAGGATGAGCCCGAGCAGCCCGGCGGTGATCGGTGCCGGCAGGAGCAGCGCCTGTAACACTTTCAGTCGGTTTCGGAGCACGTTTCCGATGATGAGCAGGATGGAGATCCATCCGATATCCGTCAGAAGTGTGTACGGCGTGTAGTCCACTGCGGCACCTTTCTCTCTAATTGTTTCCCTGCTCACACTAGTCCACCTCACCGAGGCTGAGAAACAGTACCCTGGCCCTATGAGAAAGTTTGCCCCCGTCGCGGATGGCCCGAATGCGGCCGCATTGCAAGTGCTCGCGGAGCAGGATTCCGAGGTGCGCGCCACGCTGTTTGCGCGGATTGTGGAGCAGTATCCGCAGGCAGCGATGGTCTTTCCGGAAGGTGCTACGGAGGTGCCCCAAGTACTTGTCGACGCCACTTCGTTCACCCTCGCGTCCACCCAGGAGTCCGAGTCGGCGGGGGCAGCAATCCCTGAAGCAACCCTTATCCCGCTGCGCGAGTGGGCGTTGGATCTGCGGCGCACTGGGTTTCCGGCGTCGGAGTTTCCGGCGGTGGCGGAGATCGTTGGTGGGGTTGTGGGCGTCGATACGCAGGTGTTGGTGCGGGCGGCCCGCGAGATGGAGCGGGTGTCGCGGGAGGCTGACGAGGCCGGGATGGCCGCGGCGTCGGTGGCGCAGGTGACGCAGGTTGCGCAGGACGGGTCGGCGTGGGTCGTGCGGGCGGAGGCTTCCGCGGCGGTGGGCTATGCGGCGGGGCAGGCGCTGCCGGTGATGCGAGCGGGCAACCAGGGCGTGTGGTGGGCGTTGGCCCCGGCGGTGCCGCCGAACCGGTTCGGGCAACTGGAGTTCCACCTCGACGGGCCGGATGTGGAGGTCGGCGACTACCTGACGTTGGGGGCCGCGCGAGGACCGGCGGTGCGGGCGAACCGGCCAAAGATGCTGCTCGTGGCCGTGGGCACGGGCTGGGCGGCTGCGAAGTCGGTGGTGTTCGGGCTCATCGAGGAGCGCATCCGCTCCGAGGTGCACCTGGTGCTGTGCGGGGACGACGTGGACGATCTTTACGACACCCGCACCATCAACTCGCTCGCAGATTCGCAGCCGTGGCTGCAGGTCACGCGCGTCGCGCCGACCCCGGGCGAGTTTGGGGAGAGTTCCGCGAAGGCCATTTGGGTGCCGGGGCCGGCGTTCGTGTCGGCGCCGGGCACGTGGTGGGACCACCAGATCGTGCTGTGTGGCAAGGGCGCCGAGGTTGCGGAGTACCGCGAGGCCCTCGAGGCCGCTGGCGCTAGCGGGATCCTTACATGCGCGACTGACGCAGTGGTCCAGTTTCCGACAGTCTAATAAGAGGTACGTCCTCCTGCACGGCCGCGACCTGCGCGATGTCGATGTCGGCGTCGAGGAGCTCGGGGCCGTAGCCGGCCTCCACAATCCGGTGCCCGTCCGGCGCCACAACAGTGGAGAACCCGATGCCGGTCGGGCCGGACTTCTCGCCGGCCTCGGCCTCGTGGTTCGGGCGGGACTGCCCGGCCGCCGCGATGAACGCGCCGGAGTCGAGGGCGCGGGCGCGCGTCAATAAGCGCCACTCCTCGAGCTTGCCTGGGCCGTCCGCCCAGCTCGTCGGCACCACGATGACGTGCGCGCCCATCGCCGCCAGCTCCTTGAACTGCTCCGGGAAGCGGATGTCGAAGCAGGTGGCCACGCCGATGGTGGCGTCGCCGTGCCGGAACGTGAGCAGGGTGTCGCCGGCTTTGACGGTGCGGGACTCGTGGTAGCTGTGGGCGTCGTAAAGGTGCACCTTGTCATAGGTGAGGATGCGTGGGGTGTCGCTGTGGCCGTCGAGGACGAGGGTGGTGTTGTAGACGCGGTTGATGCTGCCGACGGTGTCCGCCGGGCGGAACGAGCCCGCAACGATGGTCACGCCCAGCTCCTTGGCCAGCGAAAACAGCCCCTGCGTAAACGGCCCGTCGGTGTCCTCAGCCTGGTAGTCGAGGCGACCCGCCCCGAACGCGTGCGAGGCGGCTTCCGGCAGAACGATGAGCGTCGCGCCCCGGCGCGCGGCCTCCCTGACCTGGGGTTCTATGCACGAAAGGTTGCGCATTTTATCAGGTCCGCTGGTGAATTGTGCCAATGCGATACGCATGTGGATAACTTTAGCGAATCTGAAATTTTATCCACAGGGTTTCAGGGTTTTTCCTTGCCCTGCTTCGGCGGGTTTTCGAGGATGGGTGCATGCATCTCTCAACGACTATCCCGTCCCTCGCCCGCTCCCACCGCGTCGCCCGCACGTCGCTCCCCCGCGCTGAGCTACGCGACAGCGCCAGCGCGGCCGCGTTGCGCTCGCTGGAGGATCGCGCCCAATCACTTTTCGACGCCTCCACCACCGCCCTCAACACGCACTTAGAATCGATCGCCTCATTTGCGGACGACTGCATCCACTGCGACACCCGACTTGCGGAGGCGTTGCGCCATGTCTGATGCGTACCGCCCTGCTCTAGACGCCGGGCAGCTGATGGTCGCCGCGGGCGTGTTGGAGGGTGCCGTCGCCGAGTTCCGCGCACGTTCCCAGGCGTGCCATGTAGCTCGGTCCGATCTGGTGGGGGTCGGTTTTGGCGGGTCCGCACCTACCGCGGCTCTGCAGCGCCTCCAGCGTGTCGACGCCACCTTCGCCCACCCCGCCGACGACCTCACCCAGGCAGCCAAGGTGTTGCGTCGCTACGCCACCTGGCAGGCGCGCCTCGACGCGATGGCGCGCTCCCTGCGCGGCAGCCCCGTCTACGCGCTGGCCGTGCAGGTGCTGAACGGGGTTTCGCGGACCTTCGACACGTTGTGCGCCGCCGAGCTCGAGGCCCTGTGCAAGGCGCACGAGCGGGAGCTGGAGGCGGCGCGCGGACACGTGCCGCTCATCGCGCGCCACGGCGTAGACCTTGGTCAGGTACACCGGACAAACCTGGCCGCGCTCGACCCGGCACGCCGCGAGCTCGTTGAGTCCGCGGGCGCGACCATACTCGAAGCCGGGCCCGTGTCGGCGACGCTGGCGGTCGGTGACGTCGTGGACCCGGCGCGTGTGATCACGATGGTCGCCGGCGTGTCCACCGGCCAGCCCGAGGGTTTGGGCGGTGAGCTTGCCCGTGCGCAGTTCCTCGCCGAGCGCACCGGCGCCACAGTGATCCTCTGGCAGGGCTACGACCCGCCACCCAACGTGGTCAACGGGCTGGACCCCGGCCCGGCGCGCCGCGGCGCCGACGACCTCTCCGCCTTCCAACTCGCGCTCACCGACCGCTTCCCCAATGCCCACCGGGTGGTCCTCGCCCACAGTTATGGCACACGAGTAGCCACCGAGGCCGCCGTCCACCACGGCCTGCTTACCGACCAGCTCTGGCTCGTCGGCAGCGCCGGCGTCGCCGGTAGCCACGTGAGCGACCTACAGCTCGCAGGGCCAGATTCCCGCGTGGTCGCCGTGGATTCTCCCGACGATCCGATCCTGTGGACCAGGTCCGGTCCGCAGGCGGTGCTGGGGGCGTCGCCAACTGATCCCGCCTACGGCGCGCGCGTCCTACCTGGGGTGACGGGCGGTCATAGCGCCTACTTCACAGACGAGGCCTTTGTGTCAGATCTCACACAATCTTTCGAGTTCCAGGAGGAACAAAGGTAACATGATAAGCGGTTAATTTATTCTTCAAATAAAAGGAGATTTTAGGAATGGCTCAGAACTTCGCCTCGGCATTCGTTGCCAAGCTGAAGGAGCTCGGCGTCAAGCGCATCTACGGCCTCGTCGGTGACTCCCTCAACCCGCTTTCCGACGCCGTCCGCACCCAAGGCATCGAATGGGTCCACGTGCGCAACGAGGAAGCCGCCGCATTCGCCGCTGGCTCCGACGCACTCGCAACCGACGAACTCGCAGTGTGCGGCGCATCCTGCGGCCCAGGCAACACTCACTTCGTCCAAGGACTCTTCGAGGCGCACCGCAACGGCGCAAAGGTCCTCGCGATCGCCTCGCACATCCCCTCCTTCCACATCGGTTCGTCCTTCTTCCAGGAAACCCACCCCGAAATGCTCTTCAACGAGTGCTCCTCCTACTGCGAGATGGCAAACTCCGCCGACCAGGGCATGCGCGTCGTACACAACGCCATCCAGAACACCATGTCGGGCAACGGCGTATCGGTCGTCGTCGTCCCAGGTGACGTCTTCGCACAGGAAGTCACCGCCGACGCCCCAACCCTGTCCGGCAACTACGCTACCGGCGGCAACAAGCGCGTCTACCCAGACCCAGCCGAAGCCGCCCGCCTGGTCGAAGCCATCAACGAGGCAGACACCGTCACCCTCTTCTGCGGCTACGGCGCCAAGGACGCCCGCGACGAAATCTTCGCACTCGCCGAAAAGATCAAGGCACCAGTCGGCCACTCCTTCCGCGGCAAGATGTACATCGAGTACGACAACCCATACGACGTCGGCATGTCCGGCCTCCTCGGCTACGGCGCCTGCCACGAAGCCTCCGACAAGGCAGACCTCTTCATCATGGTCGGCACCGACTTCCCATACACCGACTGGCTGCCCAGCAAGAACGTCGCCCAGATCGACATCGACGGCGCCCACATCGGCCGCCGCACCAAGGTGCACTACCCCGTCATCGGCGACGTCAAGAGCGTCATCGAGAACATCCTCCCGCACATCGAGGAGAAGAAGGACCGCTCCTTCCTGGACGCAATGCTGAAGCGTCACGCTGAGCTGCTGGAGTCGGTCGTCGGCAAGTACACGACGGAAGCCCGCGAAGCCCGCACCCCAATCCACCCAGAGCTCGCCGCCTCCGTCCTCGACGAACTCGCCGACGAAGACGCCTACTTCACCGTCGACACCGGCATGTGCAACGTGTGGTCCTCCCGCTACCTCACCCCCAACGGCAAGCGCGACGAATCCGCATCCTTCCTGCACGGCACCATGGCCAACGCCCTCCCGCAGGCCATCGGCGTCCAAGCCGCATTCCCCGACCGCCAGGTCATCTCCTGGTCCGGCGACGGCGGCCTCGGCATGCTGCTCGGCGAACTGCTCACCGTCAAGCTGCACAACCTGCCAGTGAAGACCATCGTGTTCAATAACTCCTCACTCGGCATGGTCAAACTCGAAATGCTCGTCCAAGGCTTCCCCGAGCACGAAACCGACCACGACGGCGTCAACTACGCCAACATCGCCGAAGGCGTCGGCATCAAGTCCTTCCGCATCGAAGACCCCGCCGACCTGCGCCCGAAGCTCAAGGAGGCCCTCGCCTACGACGGCCCCGTCCTCGTCGACATCGTCACCGACCCGGACGCCCTGTCCATGCCACCAAACATCACCTGGGACATGATGAAGGGCTTCACCGCCGCCGCAACCAAGACCGTCCTCGACGGTGGCGTCGGCCGCATGATCGACCTGGCACGCTCCAACCTCCGCCACATCGGCGGCGCAGCGTCGATCACGTTCAAGTAATGATGCGCTAGGTTTTGCGGCTTTGTGGCCTCGGGCTTTTGTCCGGGGCCACTTTGCGTTTTGGGGGTTGCCGGCCTCGCCCGCGTCGACCAGCACTTGCGTTTCCCCAGGTCGCGTCGTCTGTCCACGAAGCAAGTTCCCACGACCACTGCTTCTTCACACCAGATTCCGGGTTTTCAGCGAGCGGATTTACAAAAACCCAGGTCGGACAAACCCGATGTAGGAATTTGGTGCGCACCCTCCCCTGCCTGGCGCCCTCAAACCACTCAAAGCGTGGGATTCAAAGCGTGCGATGCAGGTCGCGCTCTCTCACTCAACCGGGCCGATTTCCGGCGACCAGCATCGCACTCCTTAAACACCTCGACACGAGCACTGCAAGCAAAATCCCGCAGCCCGACCGAACTCCAACGCCACTCGGCCACGAGGTGCACAAGCACTTACACCGCATAGTCGTAGATCTCGCCGAATGCAGAAGCCCGATGAGATTTATCAAAGCGGGACCAACCCAATCGTGGGATTCGGCTCCAAATACAAAACCATGCTCGGCCTTCTCGGTAACGTGGTAAAACTCGAGCGGGCAATCATCTGCGAACACCAGGCCAATGGGATCGCGAAAGCCAGCTCCCCGACGGCGAACAGGTGACTCAGGCGCGCGAGTGGGGTAAGTGAGAGGTCTGCACCAGCGACCTATATGTTGTCAGGATTCCCATGTCTGCTTCTGCGGATTCCATACCCCGGCCACGATTGACGCACTAAGAAGCGGGTTTAAGCACCCTCCGACGACGCCAAGTGCGGTTGCAAGATCGTGATACTCCGCAGGGAAATCAGCTGCTTGCCGCGCCTGCTTCGGATAGGCCTGGGACCACTGCGGACCAGGACTAATCATCTCCTTTGGAAGATCAAGACCGCGGTGGGTGGCTTCCTTTGTCATGAGTGTTTGCAAGAGCTTCGCATCGATGGATTGGCTGGTCACAATCCGGACCAAGTCGATGAGATCGTGGTACCGCGTTGATGGTTCTGCCCCGTGCAATTCGTAGCAGGCGCATAGTTTGTCGGCAGCAACGTTTTCAACCGGAACCATTCGGATAACTGCACCGGATGGAAGCCCCTCGTACTCAATGACCGGATTGATCGTCACAGAGTCAATCGGGGCGTCGAGATGCTGCTGCGTAGATATATCCACGCTGAAGGATACGACCTGCTGCGCCCCGATCCTGAGAATGACTTTGAATGATCCTCTGGTCCGGTCCATCGGGTCCTGATTATCCCTTGCCGGCTCTTGTAACTCGAAAGTGAAATCGGGATCTGTCGGGCCAGGCTCATCAACTAGCACCTGCAGCTCTCGGAGCGCTTCTGCAGGAGGGACTTGCTCCCGGCGCGCTAAGTCGATGTCGCGACTGCGTCGACCAGACCCGATCCGTAAGAGAAGGCTCGTCCCTCCTTTGAGGACCCACACACAGTCATCATGAGCAAATAATCGGGTCAGGAACATATCGAAAGCGAACTGGTGTTGGATATTCTCCACTGTCACTGACTGTCGGCGGGCTTCGTTACGAAGCTTCGCCAAGAGTTGCGTCCGCTTGCGAACAATACGGCTGACTGGTGATACCGCACTCATGATTCACCACCATCAGCAGAGTCTGACGCAGGGTGATGTTTCTTAAACAAAGCATTCACTGGAGCCTGGATCGCTTCCAACGTGGCGTGATCTAGTTTCCAGTCTTTCGAACGGAGGGTTTGCTGCGACGCGCCCTGCATCAACGTCGCTTCCTGCCCAGGGGTCGTATGCTTTCTCGATAACAACTCATCCGACAGTTGGCGCATCAGTGCTGACGCTACTGCTTCTCCAACGTCCTCCATCATGTTGGCCCAACCATCAGGGGTCGATTTCCTACTGTAGGCCCTAGCTTCTGTTGCGCTGTCATGCTCAGGGAAGCGTCGCAAAGATTCCGCCACCATCTCATCGCCCGAGCTACTGCCGTAGGAACCAGCATAGGGATCAAC
Organism: Corynebacterium sp. UMB10119B; assembly: GCF_030228125.1. Taxonomy (NCBI): domain Bacteria; kingdom Bacillati; phylum Actinomycetota; class Actinomycetes; order Mycobacteriales; family Corynebacteriaceae; genus Corynebacterium; species Corynebacterium sp. UMB10119B. The sequence goes on along the minus strand of NZ_JASPBG010000019.1, from coordinate 10,498 downwards.
TACCCGCGCAACCTCCGAGGGGCTAAGACGCCGTTCGTGAATTCCGTCCGCAATTACGTGGTAAAGCTGGTCCCCATCAAGGCGATCTTTCGCCAGGTCGCGGATCGTACGCGCCACGGTCGTCACTGGAAGGCCACGAACTATCATCCAGTCCTCATCCTGAAGATCAGCAGTGCGATGAGACATGTCAGTCGCGGATGATTGCTTCCGTTTCGAGGACGTAAAAGTATGCGTTGCCGGGGTGATATCACCCAATTCAAGCACGCTGGCAGCCGAGACATGGGAGACAACGATCGGGTTTTCTGCATGGAGACGTTCCTCAGCGAGAATCCCCGGCCTGGTCGACAACCATGCCGCCCGGATCTCCGTCAGTGAATCTTCCGCCACACTAGAAAGGATGTACACACCTCGACGGATACGACGTATGTAATCCCCCTGCGCCAATCGTGTCATCGTCGTGGTATCAATCCCCTCCCTTGCCGCTTGGGCAGAGGTAACCAATCCATGTTGCAGATAGGAATACGCTGCCAAGATAGTCTGAGCTTCAGAAAGCTTCATGTAGCAAACATATCAAATACAACACTAGGAAGCTATGTTTACTACAGTAAAGATGTAGCAAACATAACATTTACGGACATTCAGCGATATGAAGACCAGACCCTCTCCATCCCAGGCTTGCGCTACACATTCATCAGATCAAGCACTTCAACAACCCCTCAGTGTCCTCACTTCTTGAGCACGACGCCCCCACGAGGCGACCCGCCTATCCACGACTCAACTGGGACTGCCAATCAATCAGCATCCTTGAAATAGTTCCCGCGCCCGGGAACCATTTGGCGTTTCAGGCCTGTTCCCGTCGACCAGCACTTGCGTTTCCCCAGGTCGCGTCATCTGTCTACGAAGAAAGTTCCCACGACCACTGCTTCTTCGCACCAGATTCCGGGTTTTCAGCGAGCGGATTTACAAAAACCCGGGTCGGACAAACCCGATGTAGGAATTTGGTGCGCATCCACCCCTGCCTGTCACCCTCAAACCACTCAAAGCGTGGGCTTTAAAGCGTGCGATGCAGGTCGCGCTTTCTCACCCAACCGGGCCGATTTTCGACGACCAGCATCGCACTCCTTAAACACCTCGACACGAGCGCAGCGAGGGCAAAACACAGCACGCACCAGCTCCCAAGAACCCCCAAACAAAAGAAAACAGCCCCCGCCAAGCATCAAAGCGAAGCAGAGGCTTTCCACTATTACCGCGCCTGGCGACGCGACCTGGCGGAGGATGGCTCCCACGTCACCAGCGCGGTTGAGCGTGGGACGTGAACGAGCTCCCCGCCGCGCGGGCGTGATTCCAGGCGTTGTCGCAGTTGCGCGTTTTCTTCGCGTTTGGCCGCCAGTTCCTCTTGGAGCTCGTCGATGTGTTCGGTGAGCTCGATGATGGTTTTGATGCCGGCGAGGTTGACGCCGTCTTCCTGGGAGAGTTGTTGGATCCGGCGCAGCATGGAGATGTCGCGTCGGGAGTAGCGGCGTCCGCCGCCGCTGGTCCGCATCGGTGTGACCAGGCCGATGCGGTCGTAGGTGCGCAGGGTTTGGGCGTGCATGCCGGTGAGTTCGGCGGCGACGGAGATGACGTAGTACTCCTCAGCCATGGTTATGCGCCTCCTGCCCACCCGGCGCGCGGGTCGAAGCCTGAGTCGCGTTCGGCTTGTTGGTAAGCGCGCAGTGCGCTGGTGGCGGCTGCGTCCAAGTCCTTGGGCACTGCGACTTCGACGGTGACCAGCAGGTCGCCGGCGTTGCCGGATTTGCGTGGCACGCCGCGCGCCTTGACTCGCAGGGTGCGCCCGTTGGGGGTGCCTGCGGGAACCTTCACGCGGACGTGTTTGTCCAGGGTGGGCACGGTGATGGTGCCGCCGAGGGCGAGTTCGCTGAAGGAGACGGGGACGGTGACTTCGAGGTCGTCGCCGGTGCGGGTGAACACTTTGTCGGGGCGGACGTGGACGGTGACGAAGAGGTCGCCGGCTGGTTTGCCGTTGGGGCCTGCTTCGCCTTGTCCTGCGAGGCGCACTTTTTGGCCGTCGACGACGCCGGCGGGGATGCGCACCGTGATGGTGCGGGAGCGCCGGACGGTGCCGGTGCCGTGGCACGTGGTGCACGGGTCCGTGATTACGTCGCCGGTGCCACCGCAGTTGGTGCAGGGGCGGGCCATGCCGAATGCGCCGGAGTTTTCGCGGACGTAGCCGGAGCCGTGGCACTGTTCGCACTGGGTGACGTGGCCGGATTTGGATCCGGAGCCGTGGCATGTGGTGCATGGGGCGTCGCCGGTGAGTTCGACGGGGAAGGTGGTGCCTTTGGCGGCTTCGCGGAAGTCGAGCGTTATTTCCGTCTCGACGTCCGCCCCCCGCGACGGCCGAGCGTTCCTGCCAGCAGCGCCGCCGCGGTTAAAGAGGCCACCGAAGAGATCACCAAGGCCGCCTTCTCCAGCTTGTCCAGCACCCCCGGCTCCTCCGAAGATGTCGGAGAGGTCGGAGAAGTTGAAGTCGCTCTGCCCCGTTTGGCGAAACCCTCCCGGAAAGCCGGGACCTCCTGCCCCTCCGAATCGGCCGCCGAAGCCGCCGGAGCTCATCATCGCTTTGAACTGGTCGTATTCTTTGCGTTTTTCTTCGTCGCCGACGACGTCGTACGCTTCTGCCACCTTCTTAAACTTCTCCTCGGCGGCTTTGTTGCCGGGGTTGGAGTCGGGGTGGTTTTCGCGTGCGAGCTTGCGGTATGCCTTCTTAATGTCAGCTGTGGACGCGTCTTTGGAGACGCCGAGGTCGCCGTAGTAGTCCTTGTTGGCCCACTCTTGTTGCATAGCCATCTCGCACCCTCCTTTCTCGGATGAATTTTGTTATTTCAAGTACAAAACCGGGGCGTGAAGGCCGCTTTTCGCGCACCTCACGCCCCGGCCCTGGGTTTTGTTGTTACTCGTTGTCTTCAGCAGGCTCTTTCGCAGGGTCGGCGATGATGACCATTGCGTTTCGCACGAGTCGGTCGCCTACGCGGTAGCCCTTGCGCAGTACGGTGCCGATGACTTTGTCGTCGCCGGAGGACAGGTCTTGGACTGCCTCGTGGGTTTCGGGGTCAAAGGCGTCGCCTTCTGCGCCGAAGGCTTGGACGCGTTGCGCGGTGGCCACGCCACGGAGTTTGTCGGCGAAGGCTTTCAGTGGGCCTTCGTTTAAGTCTCCGTGTTGTTCGGCGAGGTCGAGGTCGTCGAGAAGCGGGAGCAGTTCGGTGGCGAAGGCTGCTTTCGCATGCTCGGCGATGGCTGCGCGTTCCCGCTCGGTGCGGCGCCGGTAGTTTGCGTACTCGGCGCTCACACGCTGCAGGTCTTCGGTCCGCTCAGCAAGCTGCTTTTCGACGTCATCCTGCTCGCCCTCGTCCGTTTCCGGTGCAGCGTCGGCGTCGACCTCAGCTTCGGGCTCGGCAGCTTCTGCTGCTACTGCCTCGGCTTCTTCGATCAGGTCTTCAACCTGCTCCGGTTCCGGAGTATTCGGGTTCGTCATGGTGACCTCCTTCTGCAGTGTTGCTGTTGTTTACTTGGTTTCGTCGGTGTCTTCGTCGACTACCTCGGCGTCGACGACGTTGTCGTCGGCTGCCTCGGCCTGGGTCGCGCCCTCGTTGGCCTGTGCCTCGTAGAGCACCTTGCCCAGCTCCTGCGACTCAGTGTTCAGCTTCTCGACGGCCGACTTCACCGCTTCAAGGTCATCTCCCTTGAGTGCTTCGTCGACGGCGTCGGCTGCCTCGGTGACGCGGGTCTTGAGGTCCTCCGGCAGCTTGTCGGCGTTGTCCTCCATGAACTTGCGCGTCTGGTAGGCGGCGGACTCTGCACCGTTGCGGGTTTCCTGCTCCTCGCGACGCTTCTTGTCCTCGTCGGCGTGTGCCTCGGCGTCCTTGATCATGCGGTCGATCTCCTCCTGGGACAGGCCGGAGCCGTCCTGGATCTTGATCGTGTTTTCCTTGCCGGTCGCCTTGTCCTTTGCGGAGACGGACACGATGCCGTTGGCGTCGATGTCGAAGGTGACCTCAATCTGCGGAACACCGCGCGGTGCCGGTGCGATGCCAGCCAGCTCGAAGGAGCCGAGCAGCTTGTTCGCGGAAGCCATCTCGCGCTCGCCCTGGAAGACCTGGATCTGCACGCTTGGCTGGTTGTCTTCAGCCGTGGTGAAGGTCTCGGAACGCTTCGTCGGGATGGTGGTGTTGCGCTCGATGAGCTTGGTCATCACGCCGCCCTTGGTCTCGATGCCGAGGGAGAGCGGGGTGACGTCGAGAAGCAGGACGTCCTTGACGTCGCCACGCAGGACACCTGCCTGCAGCGCCGCACCGAGTGCCACGACCTCGTCCGGGTTCACGGACTTGTTCGGCTCCTTGCCGCCGGTGAGCTCCTTGACCATGTCGGTCACGGCCGGCATACGAGTGGAACCACCGACCAGCACAACGTGGTCAATCTCGCCGACGGAGAGTCCAGCGTCCTTGATGACCTGGTTGAACGGCGCCTTGGTGCGGTCCAGCAGGTCAGAGGTGATCTTCTGGAACTCGGTGCGCGTCAGCGTCTCGTCGAGGAACAGTGGGTTCTTCTCGGCATCAACCGTGATGTATGGCAGGTTGATGGATGCCTGCTGGGAGGAAGACAGCTCGATCTTTGCCTTCTCAGCGGCCTCACGCAGGCGCTGCATCGCCATCTTGTCCTTGGACAGGTCGACGCCCTGTGCAGACTTGAACTTATCGACGAGCCACTCAACCACGCGGTTGTCCCAGTCGTCGCCACCGAGCTCGTTGTCACCCGCGGTTGCCAGGACCTCTACGACGCCGTCGCCGATCTCCAGCAGGGAGACGTCGAAGGTACCGCCACCAAGGTCGAAGACCAGGATGGTCTGCTCCTTGTCAGCCTTCTCCAGGCCGTATGCCAGTGCAGCTGCCGTCGGCTCGTTGACGATACGCAGGACGTTCAGACCTGCGATCTGGCCGGCTTCCTTCGTAGCCTGACGCTGTGCGTCCTCGAAGTAGGCAGGGACGGTAATGACGGCGTCGGTAACCTCCTCGCCGAGGTATGCCTCTGCGTCCCTCTTCAGCTTCTGCAGCGTACGTGCGGAAATCTCCTGCGGGGTGTACTTCTTGTCATCAATCTCGACCGTCCAGTCTTCGCCCATGTGACGCTTAACGGAGCGGATCGTGCGGTCAACGTTGGTCACCGCCTGGTTCTTTGCGGACTGGCCAACCAGCACCTCGCCGTTCTTCGCAAATGCGACGACGGACGGGGTGGTGCGCGAACCCTCAGCGTTTGCGATAACTACCGGCTCTCCACCTTCAAGGACAGAGACAACCGAGTTCGTCGTACCAAGGTCAATACCTACTGCGCGTCCCATTTCTACATTTCCTCCTGTGTTTATCGAAGTATTTTCTGAAGTTAATCCGAAGTTGAATCGCCTCGGCTCAACTTGACGGGAACCACTGTAGCAGAAGTTCCGCCAACCTTGAGCCTGTCACGCTCAATCCTTACAACATGCAATCCAGAAAGTTATTCCCACTCGACTCAACTTTTCCTAATCTTGCAGTCCAGGGGGTGTAAATAAGTTATGTCGGAGAGGTCTGGCACAATGTCTTGGTATGAACAACGAAGTTGAACCACAGGAGGAAACACAGCCCACCGCGGCCGACGCCGCGCAGGAGCTTTCCTCAGAAAATGTTGACCGCAGCACGGTCATCGCCTCCGACGGGCGCACCGCGGCAGCTTGGGCGGCGAGATTCATCATCATCGTCGCCGCCACCGCCATCCTGCTGTACCTGCTGAAGTACGTCTGGATGGGACTGCTGCCGATCTTCCTAGCGCTCATCGTGTGCACGGTGCTGTGGCCGCCAGTGGACTGGCTGCGCAAGAAGAAAGCGCCGCCTGCGCTCGCTGCGGCCGGCGTGCTCGTGGGGGCGTTCGCCATCATCGGCGGCATTTTCGCCGCGATGGCCCCGACCGTTCGCACCCAGGGCACCCAGCTCGTCGACCAGGCGCAGCAGGGTATTGACCAGATCACGCACTGGCTGCGCGACAACGTCGATAACGAGCTCATCGATCCAACCAAGGTTCAAGAGGTCATCGACCAGGTCACGAACGTCCTGCGAGGCCAGGCCTCCAACATCGCGTCTGGTGTGTTCTCAGGCCTCGGGGCGATCGCGTCCGTCGGCACCACCTTGGCGCTGACCCTGATCCTCACCTTCTTCTTCCTGAAGGACGGCTCAAAGTTCCTGCCGTGGCTCAAGGGTTACGTCGGCGTGCGCGCCGGTTGGCACCTCACCGAGGTCTGCATGCGTTCCTGGAACACGCTGTCCGGCTTCATCCGCACGCAGGCGGTCGTCTCGGCTGTCGACGCCATCTTCATCGGCCTCGGCCTGCTCCTACTCGGCGTGCCACTGTGGCCGGTCCTGGCAGTGATCACGTTCTTCGCGGGCTTCGTCCCCATCATCGGTGCGGTCACGGCGGGCGCGTTGGCGGTGATCATCGCGCTGGTCTCCAACGGCCTGACCAACGCCATCCTGGTGCTCGTGCTCATCATCGTGGTGCAGCAGCTGGAGAGCAACATCCTCCAGCCGATCCTGCAGTCCCAGGCAATGGGCCTGCACGCAGCGATCGTGCTGCTCTCCGTGGCGCTCGGCGGCACGCTGTTCGGCATCGTCGGCGCGTTCCTCGCGGTGCCGGTCGCCGCGGTCCTCGCTGTCTGGTTCCGCTACTGGGCAGAGATGGTCTCGCTCCGAACTGGCGAAGTCACCCCCGACGAGGTCCAAATGGCCACCCAACAGAGCCAGACGTTGGACTCCAAGGAGGCCTTCAACGCCGTGCGCGAACACATGGCGCAAATGGGCAGGCGCTCCAAGAACTAAGCATGTAGCGCTATATTGTTAAGATAACTAGCTTCAAAAACCGAAAGGACATATTTCTATGAGTCTGCGCGTCGCTGTCGTAGGTGCCGGACCAGCCGGTATTTACGCATCCGATCTGCTCATCCGCAATCAGGAGCACGAGATTCACGTTGACCTGTTTGAGCAGATGCCTGCGCCGTTCGGCCTCATCCGCTACGGTGTCGCCCCGGACCACCCGCGTATTAAGGGCATCGTGAAGTCGCTGCACAACGTGATGGATAAGCCGAACCTGCGTTTCCTGGGCAACATCACCGTCGGCCGCGACATCACCATTGATGAGCTGCGCGAGTACTACGACGCCATCATCATCTCCGCGGGCGCTGTCCGCGACCGCGAGTTCCTCGTCCCTGGCGGCGACAAGTCCATCGGCGCCGGCGAGTTCGTCGGCTTCTACGACGGCAACCCGCGCTTCGAGCGCTCCTGGAACCTGGAGGCACGCGAGGTCGCAGTGGTGGGCGTCGGCAATGTGGCGCTGGATATCTCCCGCATCCTTGCAAAGACCGGCGACGAGCTGCTGGTCACCGAGATCCCAGACAACGTCTACGAGTCCCTGAAGAACAACAAGGCCGAGGTCATCCACATGTTCGGCCGTCGCGGCCCGGCGCAGGCGAAGTTCACGCCGAAGGAGTTGCGCGAGCTCGACGAATCCGACACCATCCAGGTGCTCGTCGACCCAGAGGACATTGATTACGACGGCCCCTCCGAGGAGCTGCGCCGCGCCGACAAGTCCATCGACCTGAACTGCCAGGTCCTGGAGCAGTACGCGATGCGCGAGCCGGATGATGCCCCGCACAAGATCCGCATTCACTTCTTCGAGTCCCCAGTCGAGGTGCTCACCGAGGGCGACGACATCGTCGGCATCCGCACCGAGCGCACCGAGTTCGACGGCGAGGGCGGACTGCGAGGCACCGGCAAGTTCACCGACTGGCCAGTCCAGCAGGTCTACCACGCAATCGGCTACCGCTCCGAGCCTGTCGAGGGCGTCCCGTTCGACCTTGAGCGCCACGTCATCCCGAACGACGGCGGCCACGTCCTCGGCGAGGACGGCTTCGAGGACTCCCTCTACGTCACCGGCTGGATCAAGCGCGGCCCGGTCGGCCTGATCGGCAACACGAAGTCGGACGCGAAGGAAACGACCGACATGCTCATCGCCGACGCCGACGCCGGCAAGCTCACCGCCCCGGTCCACGAGGACCCGGACGCGATCCTCGGCCTGCTCGACGAGCGCAGCATCGACTACACCACCTGGGACGGCTGGTACCGCCTGGATGAAGCAGAGCGCAAACTCGGCGAGGAGTGCGCCACCCACAGCCGCGAGCGCAAGAAGATCGTCGAGTGGGACGAAATGGTCTCCTACGCCCACCACAAGCAGTAAGCTGCTGGCTATGCGCCAGTTTTTGAAGAAGATCGCCGTTGCATGCGTGGGCGTCGCCACCGCCGCTTCCCTGCTCGCCCCCGCTGCCGACGCGCGGCCGGTGGTGAACCAGGGCGACCGCGTCCGCCTCGGCATGGGGCTCGCCTACGGTATCTGCACCGTCGGCTACGTGGACCATGCGCGCAACCAGATCGCCATCGCGCGTCACTGCGTGAAGTTCCCGTTCCAGCAGGTGCTTGACGGCAGCGGCCGGCGCATCGGCACGGTGATCTCCTTCCCCGGCTGGCTCGTTTCCGCCGACGGCCCCAACGACTTCGCCTACGTCACCCTCTCCGGCGCTACCGCCGGCGCCAACCGGTTCTCCGGCAACGCGAAAGTCCACCCCAACGCGGTGCGCCCGGGCGAACGCGTCTGCTCCTACGGCGCCACCACGCGCCGCGAGTTCTGCGGGCACGTCACTGGGGTGCGCGGCAACATGGTGGCAACCTCCATCGCCGGGCCTCGCCACGGTGACTCCGGCGGCCCCATCTGGATCCCGGGCCGTGGCTTCGTCGCCGTCACCTCGGGCGGGGTATGGAAAGACAAGAAGTACTGGATGACCGGCTCCTACCCGGAGCTGTACTTCGGACCCGAACTGCTGTCTCCTGTTTCTATGGACCTTGACCAGCCCACGACGTCGTCAAACTCGATCCCGGGCTGGTACGCGCGGCAGCTGCGATAAGTTCGCCTAAAGTTTACTTTGGTGTTACCGACCGTGCACGTGCGCACATTATGGTGATACGTTGGCCCACACCTTGGGCCCTTTTTGGCGAGAGTTTTTTCAACGACAGGAAGCGCTTCATCATATGAGCATGGACACCGCGACAACGACGTTCACGCACCACCCCGACGGAGCAGACGCAGGTAAGAAAGACCCACTGGGTTTCCTGCCGTTCGGTGGCCCCTTCAAGACCTTCGTGGACTGGATGTCCGTCGTCGTCGCGGTGTGGCTGCTGCTCAACGCGGTGAGCATGATCGGCGCCGGCTTCCAGATGGCCGCGGGCGACCGCGCCGAGGAACTCTTCTCGTTTGCACAGAACCCGTTCGTGGGCCTGGGCATCGGTATCCTCGCCACGGCAATCATGCAGTCCTCCTCCACCACCACGTCGATTACTGTCGGCATGGTTGCGGGTGGCCTGCCCATCGAAATCGCCATCCCGATGCTCTTCGGCGCCAACCTGGGCACCACCGTCACCGCAACCCTCGTCGCGCTCGGTCTTTCGGGCAACAAGGAGCAGTTCCGCCGCGCCTTCGCGATGGCCACTGTGCACGACTTCTTCAACCTGATCGCCCTGGCCATCTTCATGCCGCTCGAGCTCGCCACCGGCTTCCTGCAAAAGACCTCGGGCGCGATCGCGCACTACACCAGCGGTGGTTCCGGCGGCATCCTCAACACGATCTTCAGCGGCATCGGCGACTTTGTCGACGCCATCACCGAACCACTCGTCTCCCTCGCCGAAACCGCCGTCAGCCCGCTGAGCCACGTGTGGGGCGGCATCATCCTCTCGATTGGCGGCATCGCCCTGATCATGGTGGTCATCGGGTTCATCGGCAACATGCTCGGCACGCTGCTGGTCGGCCGGGCGCAGGAGTTCCTGCACGCGGCACTCGGCAAGGGCACCCTCTCCGGTGTGCTTTCCGGCGCCGTCATCACCACGGCGGTACAGTCCTCCTCCACCACCACGTCGCTGACGGTGCCGCTGGCGGCGTCGGGCAAGTTCCACATGCGAGACCTGTTCCCGTTCGTGGTCGGCGCCAACATCGGTACCACGGTGACCGGGTTGATCGCGGCGTTTTCCGCGCCGCCCGAGGTTGCCGAGGTCGCCATGCAGACCGCCCTGGTACACACCCTCTTCAACACCTTCGCAGCGATCATCATCATGTCGGTGCCCTTCCTGCGCGCACTTCCTCCGAAGGGTGCCGAGTGGCTCGCCGGCCTCGCCGATAAGAACAAGGTGTACATCTTTATCTGGGTCGGCAGCGTGTTCTTCGCGCTGCCACTGCTGGCGATCTTCATCACCAACTTGGTGTCCTAGGGGCTGACAAAACCCAAACTGTAGTAACAGGAATGTAGTAATCCCCGAAATGGGGCTGCGGATGTTTTGTTGGAGTGCATCACGAGGGACTTTGTCTCGTAGTTATGCAC
>NZ_JASPBG010000032.1:0-3425 GCF_030228125.1 Corynebacterium sp. UMB10119B | reverse complement strand
CGAGCACTTTCCCGCCGTAGGCCCAGGCAGGGCCGGGAATCCATATGCAAAAAGCACACATTTTGTCGCTTAACCCGAAAGGTAACTGGTCCCCCGATTAAGGGTGTGATGCAGATTACTAACCATACTTAAAGTGATTGAAGAGTCTCTAGGTCGTGCTAACTTAAGGAATGGTCATATTTTTCATCTTGATGCTGTTTTGGTCTAGGAGGGCCAATGAAATCACCAACATATAAGAGCATCTTGGGGTTCTTGCTGACATTCCTATTGGTGTTTACGGGAGGTACTGCGCCGGTAGCGCGAGCCCTCCAAAACACTGATGTAATGTACCTGACCTTCACCCCGGATCCTGCGGTTGAAAAGCCGCTTACCACCTACCGTGTGGATTACTGGGCGCAGGGCGACAACAAGCAGCGGCAGATGTTCTCAAGTGTCTTGCCTAATGGCGACCTGTACGCGACTGTCGCAACGAAAGAACACCCCTTAAATTTCCAGGTGTATCGTACAGATACCCTTTCGCTCCAGCAGGGCGAGCAGGAAAACCGCATATGGGAGTCCGCAGTCTTTGAAGGCGTACAGACCGGTAACTCGGTGTATGCAAAGGCAGACGCATGCTCCTTCAGCTATAAGCCCGATGGGCCGTTCCGTACTGGAGCTCAGTGCGCATTGCAGGTGAGCTTCACCCCTGATCCTGCTGTCTCAGAAAGCGAGTACAACCTTTGGGTTTGGTACGGAGAGAATGACGGAACGTCAGTTCCCTTTACTGGAAAGAATGGGGCTGGGCAGCTTACTGCAGAAATCCCGTCCGTTGCTGGGCACGACAAGGTCAACTTGATTGTGCGTCGCTCGACTGCCGAGCGGGAGTGGGCGTGGCAATCGAAGGACCTGCGCGATGTCCCCACCACGGGGCATATAACTATTGATGCCGACAGCAGCTACGAGTTCACTCCTGCAGAGGAACCGAATGGGTTGTCAACGAAGGTTTCGCTCACCGTGCACTATGTGCGGCACGATAATAACTACGAAAACTGGAATGTGTGGACCTGGTTGCCGGATGAGGACGGGCATAGGGTAGATTTCACGGATGATCACACTGCTACCATCACGCACGAAAACCCCAAGGGGATCGAGAAAGTTGGTCTTGTAGTGCGGCGCTCGGATCCTGGTAATGAGTGGGCGTCGAAAAATAGTCCTGATGACCTTTATGTTTCGGACTTCCCGGATGGAAAAGCCGAGATCTGGCTAGTTGAGGGTGATTCCACGATTTATTACTCCAAGGACGACGTGCCACCGGCGCCTGAGGACAAGTGCTCTGCGTTGCACTCGAAAGAGTTTAACGAGAAGTATTTTTACGACGGCGAGCTCGGTGCGATCTACAGCCCGGATAAGACCACGTTTAGGGTTTGGGCACCAACGGCAAAGTCGGTAGAATTCGTAAACTACTCCGACGATGCTGCTGCGACTCCGATGAAGCGGGGTGAGCGCGGAACCTGGGAACTCACCCTCGATGGTGACAAGCAGGGCTTGGAGTACCGCTACCGGCTCACGTTTGAAAACGGAACAGTCAACGAAGCAATTGACCCGTACGCGCGGGCAGTGACTGCAAATGGAACACGCACCGTAGTTATCGATGCGGAGAAGACAGCCCCAAACAACTGGGACGGCAAGCGGATGGCACCGTTTTCTTCGATGCGCGACGCCATCATTTACGAGGCGCATGTGCGTGACCTGACCATCGGGCCTGACAACGGCATCACAAACAAGGGGAAGTTCCTGGGCCTGGCCGAAGCCGGGACCAAGACGCAGGCGGGTAACCTGTCCGGCTTGGATTACCTGAAGTCCCTCGGCGTCACCCATGTGCAGTTGCTGCCGATTTACGACTTTGGGTCCGTGGACGAGACCGGTGACTTGTCGTTTAATGCGCAGTACAACTGGGGCTACGACCCGCAGAATTACAACGTTCCTGAGGGCTCCTATTCGACGGACCCCCAGGACCCAAACGCGCGGATTGTGGAGCTGAAGTCCATGATCTCAACGCTGCACGACAACGATATTCGGGTCATTATGGACGTGGTGTACAACCACGTATACACCCCGGAAAACTCGCCACTGCAGCAGACGGTTCCCAACTACTTCTTCCGGATGGATTCGAACTGTAACTTCTTTGACGGGACCGGCGTCGGCAATGAAACTGCTTCAGAGCAACTGATGATGCGCAAGTACATCGTCGACTCTGTGACGTACTGGGCAAAGAACTATGGAATCGATGGGTTCCGTTTCGACCTTATGGGGATCCATGACGTTGAGACGATGAACGCCGTACGCGAAGCACTCAACGAGATTGATCCGTCGATCGTTATCCTCGGTGAAGGCTGGGAGATGGGGAACCATCCAGCCGGCGTACTTGGTGCGAACCAGAAGAACGCCGACAAACTGCCTGGCATTGCTTTCTTCAACGATCAGTACCGCGACACCGTCAAGGGCGACAACTTCGAGCTGACGCACACCGGCTTCATCAACGGAGCGAACCAGGAACACCGCTCGTGGGACTTGCTGAACAACATTAAGGGTGCCCAGCACGTGCGGGACTACCTCGGCCCGGAGCAGTCCGTGGTGTACAACGAGGCCCACGACAACTACACGATGTTTGACAAGCTCAAGGGCAGCATGCCGCACGCCTCTGATGGAGAGATCGCAAAGCGGCACACGCTGGGTACCGCCACGCAGTACTTGGCGAACGGTGCAGTGTTCATTCACGCGGGGCAAGAGTTCCTGCGCACGAAGTCGGGCGATCATAACTCGTATAAGTCGCCCGACGCAGTCAACGTATTCGACTACGACAGGGCGGCACAGTTCGCAAAGGAAGTTCAGTTCTTCCGCGACCTGAACGCGTTCCGTAAGCAGTACGATTTCATGCGCCTACCAAGCTATGAAGCGATCAACAGCAAGTACACTCACGAAATCACTGCGGAAGCAGACAGCATCAACACGAACCACGTGGGCTACACCGTGAAGGATGCATTTGCAGGTGATAGCGACGCCTTCGTGTACGTGAACGCTGCATCCGAACCATGGCAGGCCCCACTGCCTGCTGGCGAGTACGAAGTCATGATTCAGGGGATGGATGTTTACGGCGAGCCACGCGCTCTTTCCTCAACCGGAGAGGTTGCTGTTCCACCGTTGAGTATCATGCTGCTGCGAGAGACCCCTGAGCCTGAGACATCGCCGAACCCGACTACGAGCGAGGAGCCGAGTACGACTGCCAAGCCGGAGCCGAGCGTGAAGCCAAGCACGAGCGCGACCGCGAAGCCGAACCCGACTACGAGCGAGGAGCCGAGTACGCCCGCGAAGCCGGAGCCGACGACGACGGTGAAGAGTTCTACAAAGGCAGTGCCGTCACCGAGCACGTCTGTCAAGCCAACCAC